>JBEAYI010000021.1:0-8319 GCA_041159375.1 Actinomycetota bacterium | reverse complement strand
TTCATTCCTACGATGATTTTTGGAATAACTAGCACGGACTCTTCATCTGGAGAGAATGAAAAAGAGGTAAAAAGAATTGGTCCAGTAGCACTTCCTTGGACATTATTTGTAATTGCGAATTTTTCTAATTGAGAGTGCCACCAAGTTCGGGCTTCGTTAAAGCGGTTCGGACCTTTAACGGTTGTGCTTGCATATATTCCCCAACCAACAACTCCATCACCACCACGTACCCATGAAAAATTATCACCTTGCGGCAACAACTCTAAAAGTGGCAGGTGTTCGCCAAGGCGCACGGTAGTGACAGGAATAAGGGAAGGCATACGTTATTTTTCTTATGAAATCTTTCGCTGAACGAATTGCCAGATGAGTGGAAGTGACGTTCCAGCAATTGCAATCTTAAGTATTTCACCGATAACAAATGGCGTAAATCCTGCAGAGATAGTCCATGCCCAATCTTTGCCTGTGTATTCGTGAAGCCAGAAAAGACCGAATCCAAATGTGAGCGCACTGCCCATCAACATTGCAGGCAGAGCGGTCTTAAATTTCTGATCCCATTTGCGGCCACCTAAATATCCGAGCAGAGCCGAAGTTAGAAGCATGCCAACTAGGTATCCACCAGTTGCTCCAACAATGCGTTCAAAGCCAGAACCACTATTTGCAAATACAGGTGCACCAAGTGCGCCAACTAATAAGTATGTAAAAAAAGTTGTTGTTCCAAGTGTTGCGCCATAACTAGTGGCGAGTAATAAAACTCCAAGAGTTTGTCCTGTCACGGGAACGGGTGATCCAGGAACAGGAATTGCAATCTGTGCGAGCAACGAAAGAAATGCAACGCCAGCAATTACAAAGCCAGCACTAGTGAGAACAGTGCTTCGCGGGAAAACTGCGGTGCGTAGTGTGGTGGTTGCGATAGACATCTCGTGCGCCCTTTCTTGAAGTTGTGGATGAGCCTACTCTCAAGCAGAATAAGCCTATGTCCCGCGCCAATATGGATAAAAATCCTGCTGAAGTAGCCGCGATGTTTGATGCGGTCGCCAAGCGCTATGACCTAGTTAATGACATTTTGAGCCTCGGTCAGACAAAGAGATGGCGTAAAGCGACGACAGCCACGATTGCTCCGAAACCAGGAATGAAAATTCTGGATCTCGCAGCCGGAACTGGTTCAAGTTCTGAACCATTACACGCAGCTGGTGCAGATGTTATTCCTGCAGATTTTTCAGATGGAATGCTTGAAGCAGGTCGACGTGCTCGTCCACATTTAAAGTTTACAAAAGCTGATGCACTTAACTTGCCATTTGAAAATGAAACATTTGATGTGGTCACAATTTCTTTTGGTTTACGAAATACATCAGATATGGATAAAGCACTAAGTGAAGCAAAACGAGTTACCAAAAAAGGTGGCTCACTTGTTGTTGCAGAATTTTCATCCCCAACCTTTAAACCATTTCGTACTATTTATATAAATTATTTAATGAAGGCTCTTCCAGCGATCGCATCCAAAACTTCTTCAAATCCCGATGCCTATGTTTATCTCGCCGAATCCATTAGGGCATGGCCAGACCAGGCGGCGCTCGCGGCCCGAATTGCCCAAGCCGGCTGGTCTCAAGTGGGTTGGCGCAATCTAAGCGGTGGGGTTGTCGCAGTTCACAGAGCTATCAACTCGTGATGCGGTCAAAAGTACTTGTTGGGCACCCTAGGATTTAGCCATCATGACTTCCGCATCTAACCCATACGTGCCGATTTTGGTTATCGGAGCCATTGGCTTCGGTTTCGCGGTCATCTCAGTTGCAGCTGGTGCACTCACTGGACCAAAGCGTTACAACAGAGCGAAGTTAGATGCATATGAGTGCGGAATCGAACCATCACCATCTGCAATTCAAGGTGGACGTTTCCCAGTTAAGTACTTCTTAACAGCGATGCTCTTCATTATTTTTGATATTGAAATTGTCTTCCTTTATCCATGGGCAGTGACATTTGATCAACTAGGACTCTTCGGACTAGTTGAAATGGCAATCTTTATTGGAACTGTCTTCGTAGCTTTTGCTTATGTGTGGCGCCGCGGCGGATTGGATTGGGATTAATCATGGGTCTAGAAGAAAAATTACCAAGCGGATTTGTTCTCACAACAGTTGAAAAACTTGCGGGTTACATGCGCAAGAACTCATTGTGGCCAGCAACATTTGGTCTTGCTTGTTGTGCAATTGAAATGATGGCTGTTGGTTCTGCTGCAAAGTACGACATTTCACGCTTTGGTATGGAAGTTTTCCGCGCATCACCACGTCAAGCAGATCTCATGATTGTTGCTGGTCGCGTTTCAAATAAAATGGCTCCAGTACTTCGTCAGATTTATGATCAAATGGCAGCGCCTAAATGGGTTCTAGCAATGGGTGCGTGTGCATCTTCAGGCGGAATGTTTAATAACTACGCAATTGTTCAAGGCGTAGATCACGTTGTTCCAGTTGATATTTATCTTCCAGGTTGTCCACCACGTCCGGAAATGTTGATGGATGCAATTCTTAAATTGCACACAAGTATTTACGACGAGAAGCTCGGACCAAATCGCGAAGCTGTCATTAAGTCAGTAGAAGAAGCTGCACTCAACGCACTTCCTACTCACCAAATGAAAGGATTGCTTGCCTAAATGAGCGATCACGGAATGTTTGGTGCAGCTGGCACAGGAGATACATCTGGCTACGGCGGATTAGTACGCACACCTGCCGCAACTGGTTCAAGTGAGCGCCCATACGGTTCTTATTTTGATGATGTTGCAGATGATTTAGAGCGTGCATACCCTGGTTTTTCAGATGCAATCGAACGCGTCGTTGTTGATCGCGGCGAATTAACACTTCACGTAAAGCGCGAAAAACTTGTAGAAGTTTCAAAGATTCTTCGTGATTCACTTAAGTTTGAAATGTGCATGGGTGTTTCAGGAGTTCACTATCCAGAACAGAGCGGTCGCGAATTGCATGCGGTCTATCCATTGCTTTCAATTACAAATAATCGCCGCATTCGCCTCGAAGTTTCAGTTCCAGATAACGATGCACACATTCCGTCCGTTGTAGAAGTGTGGGCAGGAAACAATTGGCACGAACGTGAAACCTTTGACATGTTTGGAATAATTTTTGACGGACATCCAGGACTTACAAGAATTTTGATGCCAGATGATTGGCAAGGACACCCACAACGTAAAGATTATGCATTGGGTGGAATTTCAGTTGAGTACAAAGGTGCAACGATTCCGGCACCTGATGAGCGCAGGTCATACCGATGACAACATTTATTGATCCATATTCATCATCACGCGAAACTACAGAAGGCACAGTCTTCTCTGTAACAGGTGGCGACTGGAACGAACTCGTTACAGAAATTGGTGCAACTAAAGAAGAGCGCATCGTTGTAAACATGGGTCCACAACACCCATCAACTCACGGCGTGCTCCGTCTTGTTCTTGAATTAGAAGGCGAAACAGTTACTGAAGTACGTTGCGGAATTGGTTACCTTCACACAGGTATTGAAAAGAACATCGAATACCGCAGCTGGACTCAGGGCGTTACCTTCGTAACTCGCATGGATTATTTGTCACCACTATTTAATGAAACTGCTTACTGTTTAGCAACAGAAAAACTCCTTGGAATTACAAACGATGTTCCAGAGCGCGCATCAGCAATTCGTGTATTGATGATGGAACTCAATCGAATTTCTTCACACATGGTTGCACTTGGTACGGGCGCACTCGAACTCGGAGCGATTACTCCAATGTTCTTTGCGTTCCGCGAACGCGAACGAGTTCTCGATATCTTCGAAATGATCTCTGGTTTGCGCATGAATATGGCTTACATCCGCCCAGGTGGAGTTCAACAAGATCTTCCAGCAGGTGCCACACAAAAGATTCGCGAAACTGTAAAAGAGATGCGTAAAGCATTTAAAGACAATGCAACTCTTTTAATTGGCAATTCAATCTGGATGAAGCGCACCGAAGGTATTGGTTACCTAGATCTTGCGGGTTGTACAACTCTTGGAATCACAGGACCAGTCTTGCGTTCAACAGGTCTTCCTTGGGATCTTCGCAAGACACAACCATATTGCGGTTACGAAAATTATGATTTTGATGTTGTCACTACAGATACATGCGATGTGTACGGTCGATTCTTAATTCGTATGAACGAATTAGAACAATCACTTCGCATCATCGAACAGGCTTGCGACAAGATCGACAAACTTGCTGGTGCACCAGTCATGGTTGCAGATAAGAAAATTGCATGGCCTGCTCAATTAGCAATGGGTGGCGATGGACTCGGCAACTCACTTGATCACATTCGCGAAATTATGGGCACATCGATGGAATCACTTATTCATCACTTCAAATTAGTTACTGAAGGTTTCCGCGTTCCAGCTGGACAGGTTTATGCAGCTGTTGAATCACCACGCGGCGAACTTGGCGCACACATTGTTTCTGATGGCGGAACACGTCCATATCGCATGCACTTCCGCGAACCATCTTTTAATAACTTGCAATCAACATCTGCAATGTGTGAAGGCAGCATGGTTGCCGACATCATCGGCGCTGTTGCCTCTATTGATCCTGTTATGGGAGGTGTTGATCGCTAATGTTTTCTGATCAAGATCTTGCCGTAATGGATTCAATTATTAAGCGCTATCCACGTAGCCGTTCTGCAATCATGCCTTTACTTCACTATGCGCAATCAAAGGCTGGATATGTCACAAATGAAGGTATCGAATTAATTGCAAAGCTTTTGACCATTGAAACTGCAGAAGTTTCAGCGGTCGCAACTTTCTACACTCAATACAAGCGCAAGCCAGTGGGCGAATACCACGTGGGCGTATGCACAAATACTTTGTGCGCAGTAATGGGTGGAGATGCAATTTTTGCTGGACTTAAAGAGCACTTAGGTATTGAAAATGATGGCGTCACAGCAGATGGCAAAGTTTCACTCGAACACATCGAGTGCAACGCTGCATGTGACTATGCACCAGTTGTCATGGCGAACTGGGAGTTCTATGACAATCAAACCGTTCAGTCTTCTAAAGATTTAGTCGATTCAATGCGTCAAGGAAATCCAACGCCACCAACTCGTGGACCGAAATCACTTCCTACATGGAAAGAGAACTCTGCAGTACTTGCAGGAATTAACGATGGTCGCGCAAATGAAGGCGTGCAAGCAGGCGAACCAACTCTTCTCGGTTTGAAATTAGCGAAGGAAGGTAAATAAGCAATGTCAAAGCTCACACCTGTCCTTTCAGCACATTGGGATGAAAAAGATTCATTCACAATTGATGCATACACACGCAATGGTGGATATAAAGCTTCAGCAAAAGCACTTGCCATGGATCCTGATGCAGTTATTCAATTAGTAAAAGACTCTGGCTTACGTGGTCGCGGTGGCGCAGGATTTCCTACTGGAATGAAGTGGGGATTTATTCCACAAGGTGATAACAAAGATCACTATTTAGTTGTTAACGCAGACGAATCCGAACCAGGAACTTGCAAAGACACTCCTTTGTTAATGGCAAATCCCCACGTCCTTATTGAAGGTTGCATCATTGCGTGCCACGCAATTCGCGCTAAACATGCCTTTATTTATATTCGCGGCGAAGTTACACACGTAGTTCGTCGCCTCAACCAAGCAATTGAAGATGCATACAAAGCAGGTCACCTTGGTAAAGGAATTGATTTAGTTCTCCACGTAGGTGCAGGCGCATACATTTGCGGTGAAGAGACAGCGCTCCTTGATTCTCTTGAAGGTTTCCGCGGTCAGCCACGTTTGCGTCCACCATTTCCAGCAATCGCTGGCTTGTATGCACGCCCAACTGTTGTAAATAACGTTGAATCAATTGCATCAGTTCCAGCAATTATTGCTAACGGTGCAGAGTGGTATCAAAAATACGGTACTGAAAAGAGCAAGGGAATGACTCTTTATTCTCTCTCTGGTCACGTCAATAATCCTGGACAATTCGAAGCTCCTCTTGGAATTACTCTTCGTGAAATTCTTGAACTTGCAGGCGGTGTTCGCACTGGTCACAAACTTAAGTTCTGGACACCAGGTGGATCATCTACTCCACTATTTACGGATGCACACCTAGATACTCCACTTGATTACGAAGGTGTTGCTGCAGCTGGTTCAATGCTTGGAACAAAAGCACTTCAAATCTTTGATGAAACAACTTGTGTTGTTCGCGCAGTACTTCGCTGGACAGAGTTCTACAAGCACGAATCATGTGGCAAGTGCACACCTTGTCGCGAAGGCACATGGTGGCTTGTGCAAATTCTTCGCGATCTTGAAAATGGATCTGGTTCAGAAGAAGATCTCGCAAAGCTTCTAGATTTGTGTGACAACATCATGGGTCGTTCTTTCTGTGCACTCGGTGATGGTGCAACAAGTCCAATTACTTCTTCAATTAAGTATTTCCGCGACGAATACATCGCACACGTTACAGGCAAGGGATGCCCATTTGATCCTGTTGCTTCAACACTTTTCACTAGCGCAGGTGCCAAATGACAACTACGCAATCACAAACAACTGAAGTTGTAGACATGATTACAGTTGTAATCGACGGGTTCGAAGTGAGCGTTCCAAAGGGAACTCTTGTTATTCGTGCGGCTGAAAAACTTGGAATTCAAATCCCACGTTTCTGCGATCACCCACTATTGGATCCAGTTGGTGCTTGTCGCCAATGTTTGGTTGATATCGAAATTAATGGCCGTGCATTTCCAAAGCCACAAGCTTCATGCACCATTCCCGTAGAACCAGGAATGATTGTCAAAACACAACTTACTTCTGATGTTGCAGAAAAAGCGCAACGTGGAGTTATGGAGTTACTACTTGTTAATCACCCACTTGATTGCCCAGTGTGTGACAAGGGTGGAGAGTGCCCACTTCAGAATCAAGCGATGAGTAATGGCCAAGCAGAGTCACGTTTTGAAGGTAAGAAACGCACATTCGAAAAGCCAATCAATTTGTCATCACAAGTTTTACTAGACCGCGAACGTTGCGTTCTTTGCGCACGTTGCACACGCTTCTCTGAGCAAATTGCGAGTGATCCATTTATTACTCTGAACGAACGTGGTGCACTACAACAAGTTGGTATCTATGAAGAACAACCATTTGAATCATATTTCTCTGGAAACACAGTTCAGATCTGTCCAGTAGGCGCACTCACCGGTGCGTCATATCGATTCCGTGCACGTCCATTTGATTTAGTTTCAACACCATCTGCATGCGAACACTGCGCATCTGGTTGCGATATGCGCACCGATGTTCGACGTGGAAAGACACTTCGCCGTTTGGCTGGAGATGACCCAACAATTAACGAAGAGTGGAACTGCGATAAGGGTCGCTGGGCGTTTAAATACATCACAGCAATTGATCGCCTTGCACAACCAATGGTCCGTAATTCTGATGGCGAATTAGTTGTTACATCATGGCCGGAAGCAATTGCAGCAGCCGCCGCAGGATTAGCTGGAGTAAAAGCAGCAGTTCTAGTTGGCGGGCGCGCAACGTATGAAGATGCATACGGATACAGCAAGTTTGCTCGCGTTGCACTCGGCACAAATGACATTGATTTCCGTGCACGTGCAACATCTGATGAAGAACGCGACTTCCTTGCATCTCACGTTGTCGGAACAAGTACGACGTATAAAGATATTGATAAGGCTGACCACGTGCTTCTAGTTGGCTTCGAGCCAGAAGAAGAGTCACCAATTGTTTTCTTACGACTAAACAAGCAAGTAAAAAAGCGCAAGCTAAAGATCACTTCAATCGGCACAAAACTTTCAATTGCTGTTGAAAAACTAGGTGCAACTTTCGTAAAGGTTGCTCCAGGTGCTGAAAGCGCTGCGATTGCTTCACAATCACTCACCGCACAATCACTTATTTTGGTTGGAGAACGCGCATCTGAAAGCGCTGGTGTCCTCTCAGCTGTTGCAGCACTTGCCGCGCAATCTGGCGCAAAGCTTGCATGGATTCCTCGTCGTGCTGGAGAACGCGGTGCACTTGAAGCAGGTGCAATCGGAAATCTTCTTCCAGGTGGACGCCCAGTTGCAGATGCTGCTGCCCGTGTTGATTTAGCAAGTGCGTGGTCGGTTGCATCAGTACCAGCAAATGTTGGTCGCTCAACTAAGGAGATTGTCTCTGCCATTAACTCTGGCGAACTTAACGCGCTCGTTGTTGGCGGTGTTGATCCACTAGATCTTGATAATTCATCTGAAACACTTTCAGCACTTAAGAAAGCATTTGTTGTTTCACTAGAAATCGCACCAAGTGCGGTAACAGAGCGCGCAGATGTTGTATTGCCAGTTGC
>JBEAYI010000001.1:0-23104 GCA_041159375.1 Actinomycetota bacterium | reverse complement strand
GCTGAATCACTCGGTGTAAATGTTTATGTCATGAAGTATTGGGGCGTTTTACTCTCTGGCGGTTTTGCAGGTCTAGGTGGCGGATTCCTTGCCATCGTTGCGGCAAATCACTACCAAGAGAATCAAGTAGGGGGCCGCGGATATATTGGATTAGCCGCAATGCTCTTTGGAAATTGGCGCCCAGGTGGATTGTTAGCTGGTTCAGCACTATTTGGATTTGCAGACGCTCTACAACTTCGAGATTCTGCTGCTATTCACGCACTCATTTTGTTGATAATTGCGTTCCTGCTCTTTGCATCGTGGCGATCATTTAAGAAGGGTCATCGCATTGCAACTATCGTTGCTCTGGCTTTGGCCGGATTCTTTGCTTGGTTCTTTATTGCCTTTGAAGAACTTCCAGGCCAACTCGTCACCATGACTCCTTACCTCGCAACATTGATAGTTCTATCCCTTGCATCGCAACGATTACGTGGCCCTGCAGCTGCAGGATTGCCGTATAGACGCGGTGGATTGAAGTAAATGTCGCTCACACCTGATTGGCAGTTATTGCACGCAACTGCAATTGCTGCGAGCAAAAAAGCATATGCCCCGTATTCAAATTTTCCGGTTGGTGTTGCAGGCTTAGTCAATGACGGACGAATTGTTAGTGGCTGTAACGTCGAGAATGCTAGTTATGGACTTGGTTTGTGCGCTGAATGCAGCATGACATCAGAATTAGCAATGACTGGCGGCGGACGCCTGGTTGCTGTTCTATGTGTTGATGCACAAGGCGATTACTTGGCGCCATGCGGACGTTGCAGACAGCTTCTCTTTGAACATGGTGGCAACGAGTTGTTGCTGATGACTCCAGATGGACCGATGAAAATGTCCGTTATTTTACCGTGGGCATTTGGTCCAGATGATTTAGATCGCAATTAAATTTAGATGAGCGCGGTAGAACCTTTTTCAGCTGTAGAAATAATTGCGGCAAAGCGAGATAAATTCACTCTCACGAATCCACAAATCGATTGGGTTGTTGACGCGTATACACGTGGTGTTGTCGCGGATGAGCAGATGTCAGCGCTGCTCATGGCAATTTTACTCAATGGCATGAATTCACAGGAAATTTCTCGTTGGACAAATGCAATGATTAACAGTGGCGAGAAAATGAATTGGTCAGCACTTGATCGCCCAACTGTAGATAAACATTCAACAGGTGGCGTTGGAGATAAAATTACTCTTCCACTTGCTCCACTTGTTGCTGCATGTGGCGCAGCAGTCCCACAATTATCTGGACGTGGATTAGGGCATACAGGTGGAACACTTGATAAATTAGAGGCAATTTCTGGCTGGCAAGCATCCTTAAGTAATGAAAAAATGTTGCAAGTTTTGCAAGAGTGCGGAGCGGTTATTTGCGCAGCTGGTGCGGGTCTAGCGCCCGCCGACAAAAAACTTTATGCCCTACGAGATGTCACGGCTACAGTCGAAGCCATTCCACTCATCGCTTCATCAATCATGAGTAAAAAAATTGCAGAAGGAACCAGCGCATTGGTATTAGATGTAAAAACTGGTGGTGGAGCATTTATGAGCGATCCACTCAAAGCACGTGAACTAGCGCAAACAATGGTTGGTCTTGGAAAAGATGCTGGAGTTAAAACTCTGGCACTGGTCACCGCCATGGATATTCCACTGGGCCTAACCGCAGGTAACGCACTAGAAGTTCGTGAATCACTAGAAGTTCTATCTGGTGGGGGCCCGGCAGATGTTGTTGAACTAACAGTAATTTTTGCGAGAGAGATGTTAGAACTTGTTGGTATTAAAGGTAAAGATCCAGCTAATGCCCTTAAAGATGGATCTGCCATGGATGTGTGGCGAAAAATGATTAGCGCGCAAGGTGGAAATCCGGATGCACCATTGCCTGTTGCTAAAGAAAACTTAACAATCACCGCGGAGTCCAGCGGCACAATTCTTTCTATGGATGCAATGTCTGTCGGTCTTGCTGCTTGGAGATTAGGGGCTGGGCGATCACGTCAGGGAGAAAGTGTTCAATCAGGTGCTGGTATCGAAATTCACAAAAAACCGGGTGAGAAAATCGCTGCAGGCGAAGCGCTTTATACCCTTCATACGGATACCCCTGAACGATTTGCACGGGCGCAAGAAGTGTTAGAAGGTAGTGTTGCAATCGGTAGCGGAGAAGTGAAGCGACTCCCACTTATTGTGGAACGAATTAGTTGAAATTGGTGAAAAAGTGAGCATGCAAAGTATTCCGACTGTAGAACAAATCAAACGAGTGCCAAAAGTTCTCTTGCATGATCACTTAGATGGCGGACTTCGCCCACAAACAATTATTGATATAGCAAAAAAAATTGGTTACACAGCTCTGCCAACAATGGATGCAGAAGAACTAGCAACCTGGTTTCGTGAATCTTGCGACTCCGGCTCTCTCGTTAGATACCTAGAAACTTTTAGTCACACAATTGCAGTGATGCAGACCAAGGAAAACATCATTCAAGTAGCTCGTGAGTGCGCACTTGATTTAGCAAGAGATGGCGTTGTTTATGCCGAAGTTCGCGGAGCGCCAGAGTTATTTACTGAACAGGGCCTCACTCTTGAACAAGTTGTCCAAGCCACGCTTGATGGATATCGCGAAGGCGAAGAGTTAGCACAAAAAGAAGGATTTAATATTCAAGTTCGTTCGCTCTTGTGCGGTATGCGACAAAATAATCGCTCACAAGAAGTTGCCGAACTTGCAGTTAAGTATCGAGATAAAGGTGTTGTTGGATTTGATATTGCTGGACCAGAAGATGGATTTCCACCTTCAAACCAACAGGAAACTTTTGAGTATCTTCGTCGCGAAGATGCGCATTTCACAATTCACGCTGGTGAAGCGTACGGACTCCCTTCGATCTGGGAAGCAATTCAATTATGTGGTGCGGAACGTTTAGGTCACGGTGTAAGAATTATTGATGACATTGATGTTTCTGGTCCTGAACCAAAGCTAGGTCAGCTTGCGTCATATATTCGTGATAGAAGAATTCCTTTAGAACTATGTCCAACATCTAATTTGCAAACAGGTGCAGCAAAAAACATTGCGCAGCATCCAATTGGCGTGTTGGCTAAATTAAGATTTCGCGTGACACTTAATACCGATAATCGCCTTATGAGCCAAACTTCTATGTCACATGAAATGACAGAAGTTGTGGGCGCCTTTAAATGGGATTTTGCTGATTTGCAGAGAGTCACAATTAATGGAATGAAGAGCGCGTTTATTCCTTACCCAGAGCGGCTTGAAATAATTGAAAAGATTATTAAGCCAGGATATGCAGCGATTGCGTCTGAATAAATGATTGATTTTCTAGATAAAAACTTCATAGAAAATCCATATCCGGCGCTAGAGAACCTCAGAGCAGAGGGCAAGCCTGTTTGGCACGAAGGTGTTCAAATGTATCTAGCGGCTCGATATGACGATGCAAATGATGTGCTTCGTACTAAATCTCTCGGCAGAATCTTCAAAGCAAAAGAACCAGACTTTGAATGGGATGTATTTAACTGGCTTCATGCAGATTCGATTTTAGATAGTGAGCCACCTAAGCACACTCGACTACGCTCTTTAGTCGCCAAGGCATTTAACCGCAATAAGATTGAAAGCCAGAGACCAGCGATTGAAAGAATTACCAACGAATTATTAGATGCTATAGAAGTTAAAGTGCGTGCAGGACAAACATTTGATGTAATTGCGGATTACGCTGAACCTTTGCCTGTAAGAGTAATTGCAGCCCTCTTAGGCTTTCCACGCGAAGATGAGCATTTATTACGACCATGGTCGCAATCGATTGTAAAGATGTATGAAGTTAATCCATCACTAGAAGATCAAAATGAGGCTAAAGCTGCCGCAAAAGCCTTCGCAGATTATGTGCATGGGTTAATGCTGGAGAGAAAGAAAAACCCAGGTACAGATCTCATTAGTGATCTCGCAGCCGTTGAAGAGAGCGGCGAAAAGTTAAGCGCCCATGAATTGGTGGCAACATGCATCCTCTTGCTAAACGCTGGCCATGAAGCAAGTGTGAACGCCTTTGGAAACGGAATGGTTGCTGCACTTTCGCGCCCAGATCAAGCAGAACTTTTGCGTACTAAAGCGCGTGAGATTGCTGAAACCGCTGTAGAAGAATTTTTGCGTTTTGACGCACCTCTGCATTTATTTGAGCGCACGGCAACTGCCGATACCGAAATCGGGGGAGTCACAGTACGTACTGGCCAAAAAATAGCTTCGCTACTGGGTTCTGCTAATCGGGATGAGAGCGTATTCGCGAACTCAAATGAGATGAATTTACTTCGCAATCCAAATCCTCATATTGGTTTTGGTGCAGGTATTCATTTTTGCTTAGGTGGACCACTTGCTCGACTAGAAATGGGAATATCACTACCAGCGCTATTTGAAAGATTTAGTGATATTGAATTAGCGAGCACTCCAAAGCGACGTCCAACCTTTGTTTTACGAGGTTATGAAAGCGTGGATATTTCAGCTGCACTTGGATAAGAAGATTGCGCACCTTTTCTAGTAACACTGAAGGCAGCAATTCGACAAGCAAACTCTGCTGCACTCTGGGCATCAGAACCTGAACCAAGTGAGAATGAAAAGGATCCGATGAAGCAATCTCCGGCACCAGTTGAATCAACGGCTTGAACTTTAGTAGTTGCAATCGAGGTTAGCGAGCCATCTGTAGAGATTAAAACAGCACCTTTATCTCCGAGCGTTACTATCGAATTCTTTCCAGGGCGAAATTGCGCAAGAGTTTCTGAGGTTGGCGCTTTACCAATAAATTCTTCGAATTCAACTTCATTCGGAATTAACCAATCTGTCACAGCTAATAATTCTGGTGAAAGATCTTCGTAAGGCGCCGGATTTAGGATTGTGAGTGCTCCACGCTCTTTTGCAACTTTGAATGCGGCAGTGGTGATTGATTGCGGAACTTCACATTGACCAATAACAATTGAAAGTCCTGGAATTGATTTAATCGAGTCTGCAGCGTGGTTCGCATCGAAATCATGATTAGCACCAGGAACGATTAAAATTCTATTTTGTCCTTGCCCGTCAACCCAAATATGAGCAACTCCAGTTGGCAAATCAGAGATCTTGACATGTTCAGAGTTAATCTTTTGATTCCTAAAATTCTCTTGTAATGATTTTCCAAATAGATCATTACCAATACTTCCCACCATATATACATCGGCACCAGCAAGGGCTGCCATCACAGCTTGGTTTGCGCCTTTTCCACCAAAGCCAGTAGTAAAGAGATTGCCATAGAGAGTTTGGCCGGCTTGCGGCAATACATCTGCATAACAAGTCAGATCCATACTGGCGCTGCCTACGACGGCGATCACTGGTGCTTTAGACATGAAATAGATAATAGGCTAACTCCATGAATTCCACACCAGTAATCCTCGATGTAGATACAGGAATTGATGATGCATTCGCGATTTTGTTCGCTGCGCGTCATCCATCAATAAAGTTGTTGGGAGTTACGTGTGTTGATGGAAATACAAATGTGGCGCAGGTTGTCGCAAACACACTTCAGGTTCTAGATGCAGCGGGTGCAGGTGATATTCCGGTAGCTCGTGGAGCAATTCGTCCACTTCTTGGTCAATCACAATACGCAGAGTATGTGCATGGTGAAGATGGAATGGGCGATTTAGGTTTGCCACCATCTCGCAGAAATGTTGATGCACGATCTGCCATCGAATTACTCCGTGATTTAGTTGATCAGTCACCGGAGGCAGTGACGCTAGTTCCACTTGCACCACTAACCAACATTGCACTTTTCTTACGAGCTTTCCCCGAGAGTGCAAAGAAGCTAAAGAGAATTGTTTTAATGGGCGGTTCTGCCTCCGCTGGTAATGCAACACCGGCTGCTGAATTTAACGTCTGGCACGACCCTGAAGCCGCAGCGATTGTTTTCCAAAGCGGAATTCCCATCACAATGTACGGTTTAGATGTTTTCATGCGCCCTTGTGTCAGCGCTGAAGAAGCAGAAAAATTATCTAAATCATCTGATGCATGTGCGCAATTTGCTGGACGCTTGATTAGCGCGTTTGTTGAACGAATTGGTTCTCCAGTTACATTGGGAGATTACGGCGCCGTTGCAAGTGTGATCGCGCCAGAATTAGTAACGACACAGCGCTTTGATGTCGTAGTTGATACTTCCGCTGGACCTGCACGCGGTCAAACAATTGTTGATCGAAGACCAGCTCTCGAGCTAGAGATAGAGCCACTTAGATTAGAAAATGCTGCGAAAGTAGATGTCACTCTCGATTTAGATGTTGAAGGTATGCGTCAATTGTGGCTAAAAACTATTGATCCACACTTTTAATCAAACGCCTATTGGATGCCAGACTGTTTTTGACTCCATAAAGGCCAAGATGCGCCCAGGTGAAGCCACCTCTTTAAATGAGTGAATTCTCTTTAGGTTTTGTGCGCCGCCCTTTTTAATTTCAGTGACAAGCTTTGCATCCAAACCAGAGATATCTAAACCGTCAATATCCATGTGGGAAGCAAACCATGGAGCTAACTCAGCGCTTTTGCCAGTCAAGATGTTTACAACACCAGCAGGTACATCACTGGTTGCAATAACTTCAGCAAGACTCATAGCTGGCAGGGGAGCATTTTCACTTGCTAAGGCAATAACAGTATTTCCGCTGGCAATAATTGGCGCGATTCCAGCAACAAATCCAAGTAGCGCGGATTTCTTTGGAGCAATGAAGCCCACCACTCCAAGCGCTTCTGGAATTGTGAAGTTGTAGTAAGGACCCGCAACTGGATTAGTCGCACCATCTAGTGCGCTGATTTTATCTGTCCATCCTGCGTACCAAACTAGCAAATCAATACTTGCTTCAACTTCTTCCTGTGCTTTCTTTGGAGTAACTCCAGTAAGTTCGCAAATTTCTGCAGCGAATTGATCGCGGCGACCTTCGAGCATTTCAGCAATTCGATAAAGGATTTGCCCACGGTTGTAAGCAGTTGCATGTGCCCATCCGGATTGCGCAGCGCGCGCTGCAACGACGGCATCTTTGAGATCTTTGCGTGATGCCAAACATGGATTTGCAATGAATTCACCACGTGAATTTTTCACTTCATAAGTACGGCCAGATTCAGTACGTGGAAAAGCTCCGCCGATAAATAACTTATATGTCTTTTTCACATCAATGCGCTTACTCATGAGTTACTCCTTTGAGATACGCAGCTAATCCATGGCGACCGCCTTCGCGACCCCAGCCAGACTCTTTATATCCGCCGAATGGGCTTGTTGGATCAAATTTATTAAATGTATTTGCCCAAATAACTCCAGCTTTTAGTTTCTGAGATGCCCAGAGAATTTTCGAACCCTTTTCACTCCAGATACCAGCTGAAAGTCCAAATGGAGTGTTGTTCGCTTTATCAATTCCCTCTTGAGGAGTACGAAATGTTAGAACCGACAGAACTGGTCCGAATATTTCTTCTCGTGCAATTCTGTGAGATTGAGTAACACCTGTAAATATTGTTGGCGCAAACCAGAAACCCTTATTTGGCATTGAGCACTCTGGACTCCAGCGCTCTGCTCCTTCGGCATCTCCGGCAAGGGCTAACTCTTTGATTTTTTCTAATTGAGCACGTGAATTGATCGCACCTAAATCCGTATTTTTATCAAGCGGATCACCCACGCGGATTTTTTCCATACGCTTTTGTAATTTCTTAATAAACTCATCGGAGATACTCTCTTGAATAACAAGTCGTGATCCAGCGCAGCACACGTGGCCTTGATTGAAGAAAATTCCGTTAACAATTCCTTCAACGCTTTCATCGATTGCAGCATCTTCAAAGACGATGTTGGCTGCCTTGCCACCGAGTTCGAGAGTCACACTCTTGGAGGTTCCTGCCACTGATTCGGCAATAATCTTTCCAACTTCAGTAGAACCGGTAAATGCAATTTTGTTAATGCCAGGATGATTCACAATAAGAGCACCGGTTGATCCATCGCCGGTAACAATATTTACAACTCCAGCAGGTAAACCTGCTTGCTCACATACTTCTGCGAAAAGAAGTGCTGTAAGAGGAGTAGTTTCAGCCGGCTTCAGAACAACTGTATTTCCCGTGGCAAGAGCTGGTGCAACTTTCCACGCGAGCATAAGCAATGGGAAGTTCCAAGGAATGATCTGTCCCACAACTCCGTGTGGTTTTGCTTTTGTTCCTACTCCTGCGAATTCGAGTTTATCTGCCCACCCTGCGTGATAGAAAAAGTGTGCAGCTGCGAGAGGTACATCAACATCTCGAGATTCTCGGATTGGCTTTCCATTATCTAAACTCTCAAGCACAGCAAATTCACGTGCGCGCTCTTGCAAAATTCGAGCAATGCGGAAGAGGTACTTGCCGCGTTCACGTCCCGAAAGTTTAGACCAATGTAAATCCAGCGCTTTTTTCGCAGCTTTAACTGCTGCATCAACATCTTTTTTACCACCGAGTGAAATAGAACTCAAAACTTCTTCGGTGGCAGGATTAATAGTTGGAAAATGCTTTTCACCCGGTACGAATTTTCCGCCGATGTAATGACCGTATTTAGGCTTTATGGAGACACTGGCGCGGGATTCTGGCGCCGGTGCATATTCGAAAGTCATGCGAAATTCTCCATTAATCGATCGTTACGTACTGAGGGCTAGCGTAGTAGCCATCATCCATTTTCATGCGCTGCATCAATAAATCATTAAGAAGTGCGCTGGCACCGATTCTAAAAAGAGATGGTGTGAGCCACTCTGGACCAGCCGTCTCATTAACCAGTACCAATTGTTTGATTGCATCCTTGGTATTACGAATTCCGCCCGCAGGTTTAACGCCAATGCGCACGCCTGCCATTTCATAAAAATCACGAACCGCCTCGAGCATGACAAGTACGACAGGGGGAGTAGCTGCAGGAGCAATTTTTCCCGTCGAAGTTTTGATGAAATCTGCCCCGGCAAGCATCGCTAAATAGGAAGCTTTGCGAACGTTGTCGTATGTAACCAATTCACCTGTCTCAAAGATAACTTTAAGGTGAGCTTTGTCTCCACAAATGTCTTTGATAGCAACTATTTCGTTAAAAACTTCAATGTAATTTCCAGATAAGAAAGCTCCGCGGTCAATAACCATGTCAATTTCGCCAGCACCTGCATCAATAGCATCTTGCGTGTCTTGAATCTTAACTTTCATAGATGCGCGACCAGAAGGAAAAGCAGTTGAAACAGCAGCAACTGGTACGTGAGCACCACCAATGGAATCTAAATGTTTTCTCGCAACTGAAACCATGTCGTTGTAAACGCAGACGGCGCCAACGCTTGGGACAGAGAGATCTGTTGGATCTGGACGGACAGCCTTGGAACATAAGGCTTGAACTTTTCCTTCGGTGTCAGCACCTTCAAGAGTTGTTAGGTCCACCATGGTGATGGCAGTGTCAATTGCCCAACGCTTGCTCGTAGTTTTAATGCTTCGGGTTGCCAACATCGCTGCACGTGCGTCTGCACCTACTGCATCCACGCCAGGTAACTTATTTAGGAAATTTTTCAGTGATGCATCGGAACCGTCAACGAGGCCGTAATACTTCATGTGCCTCATCCAATCCCTGTTAGTCAAACTTTTGAACTATGAGAGTAATTCTCTCAGTGAAGGGCGCAATTGTTCAAGTAGGGAGAGCGCAATCGTTTTTTCGGGATCAACAATTTCTATGTAGCACTTGATCTTTGGCTCCGTACCGCTTGGGCGAATGATAATTCGAATGTTCTGTTCTAGCGTGAATCGAAGCCCGTCAGTTGGGGGTAAAGAGTTATTAGGTTTTAATAGGTCTTCCATCGCCAATACTTTAAATCCAGCAATTTCTGACGCTGAATTGCTCCGCAATTTAGTCATAAGTGTTGAAATAAGTGCAAGATCATTTACGCGGATAGAGATCTGTTCAGTCGCATGAAAGCCATATGTTTTCCAGATTTCATCCAATAAATCATCGAGAGTTTTTCCATCATTCTTTAGGTCAGTTGCGATTTGTGCCATCAGTAAAGCTGCAGATATCCCGTCTTTATCATTGACTGTTAGCGAATCAACACAAAATCCAATGGCTTCTTCATATCCAAAAACTAGGTTAGGAATCTTGGCAATGTATTTAAAGCCAGTCAGTGTTTCTTCAAAATTCAATTTATGGTGTGCTGCAATTTTAGACAGGATGGAGGAAGAGACTATTGAGTTCGCAAGAGTTCCTGATTGAGCACTCTTAGCCATCACTTCACCGAGTATGGCGCCAATTTCATCGCCGCGTAACGCTCTCCATGTGTTGTCACGTCCTTTGATTGCCACCGAACAACGATCAGCATCTGGATCATTTGCTATCAACAAATCTGCATCGAAAGTCCTTGCTGTATCTAGTGCAAGGTCCAAAGCACCTAACTCTTCGGGATTAGGAAATGGCAGAGTTGGAAAATCTGGATCTGGTTGTGCCTGAGACTCAACAAGTATGAGTGAAGGAAATCCTGCACGGTGAAATACTCGCTGTAATGTTTTTGTTCCAACTCCATGCATTGCTGTGTACACAATCTTGAGATCACCTGGTCGTGGGGCTAAAACTTTTGTTCGCTCCACGTATTTTTCAACAATATCCTCATCAAGGACCTGCCAGCTAGTGTCTCGTTTTACTAATTTAAGAGATTGAATACTCTTAATGTGAGTAGAAATTTGTTTATCTGCAGGTGAAATAATTTGTGAACCACGATACGTAACACCATCGACAACGCCACCTAAATAAACTTTGTATCCGTTATCACTTCCAGGATTATGACTAGCGGTGACCATCACCCCAACATCAGCACCCAACTCATTAACAGCAAAAGCTAGTACAGGTGTCGGTAGCGGGCGCGGTAATACTGAAACTTTAAATCCAGCACCACTGAAAATTTCAGCACTAATTTTCTCGAAAATTTCTGATCCATGGCGCGCATCTCGTCCAATGACGACCGAAGTCAGCGAACGTTCTTTCATGAATTTAACAAGACCAGCAGCGGTGCGCCCGACTACCGCTTGATTCATGCATGAAGGCCCCGGCCCAAGTGGGCCACGCAAACCTGCAGTGCCGAACTCTAGAAATCCTGCAAAATATTTACGCAGAGTTAATTCATCATCTGCATCAAGTAGAGCACTTAAATGTGCAGCAGTTTGTGGATCTGGATCATCTTCAATCCATGCACGAACTTCGGCGAGAAGATTTGAATCCATAAACCTAGAGTAACTTCGGAATTACTTCCTTGAGAAGTGTTCCCATGCGAGTTGCTGCAGCTTTTCCAGCGGCAATAACTTCCTCGTGATTGAGTTTTTCTCCAGTCACACCTGCAGCAGCATTTGTTACCAAGGAAATTCCAAGTACTTCTGCACCTAGTGCGTGCGCTGCAATAGCTTCTGGAACTGTGGACATTCCAACTAAATCTGCTCCCATTGTTCTCATCATGAGTATTTCAGCAGGGGTTTCATAGGTTGGCCCGCGCCAATGGACATAAACACCTTCTGCTAATGATGAATCCGCGCTCTTCACAATAGATCTGATGCGTTTGCTATATAAATCTGTGAGATCTACAAAGTGCGCTCCAATAAGTGGAGATGTTGCGGTCAGTGAAATATGGTCACGAATCAAAACTGGTTGACCAACTGAATAATCCTTATTGATACCGCCGCAAGCATTCGTAAGGATCACAACTTTGCATCCAGATTTCACGGCAGTTCTTACACCGTGAACAACCGGTTCGATTCCTTTGCCTTCATATAAATGTGTGCGTCCTAGAAAAACAAGTGCACGTAAAACTTTGTCTCCACTCTTTATAGAGTAAGAACGAATCTTTCCGGAGTGACCTTCAACTGCAGGTGGTAAAAATCCCGTAATTTCATCAGCATTACATTCGTAATCTGGTTGACCAAGGGCTGAAACCGCATCAACCCAACCTGAACCCATGACTAATGCGATGTCATGAGAAATTACTCCAGTACGTTTTGCAATGTCTGCCGCAGCTTGCTCGGCAGCCTTTAATGGATCGCTATAGAGCAGTTGATCACTTGTCATGCGTCAATAATGTCACAAAGTGTGCTGCCGCTTGAAACAGTTTCGCCAATAACCGCACTGAGATTTGAAATCACACCGGAACGATGCGCAATTAGTGGCTGCTCCATTTTCATGGCCTCTAGAACAATTATCAATTCACCTGCTTCAACTATTTGGCCTTCCTCGACCGCAATTTTTACGACAGTGCCTTGCATAGGGCTTGTCAGAGCTGTTCCCGTCGAAGCGCCACTTGCACCTTGCTTGGCTCGATGACGTTTATGCACTGGCTCAGGAGCGTGAACAAAAATTTCAAAGCGTTTGCCATTTATCTCAGTGACAAGATGTTCAGGCGCAGCATGTGTTTGTGATTCCAATGCCGATTGTGCAAATGGCGGTATCTCGTTTGTGAATTCGTTTTCGATATAACTCGTGTGAATCGTGAAATTCTCAGTGAATGCAGGATCTTCCATAATGGCTCGATGAAATGGAAGCGCAGTTGCTAGTCCACCAACTTTGAATTCTGAGAGTGCTCGACGAGCGCGTTGAACAGCTTCGACGCGAGTTGCGCCAGTAACAATTAACTTTGCTAAGAGTGAATCAAAGTTTCCACCGATAGTGTCACCATTTTTAAATCCAGCATCCACTCGAACTCCGGGGCCAGTTGGAATCTGCCACTGCGTTATTCGACCAGGGGCTGGCAAGAATGATCTGCCAGGATCTTCGCCATTAATTCTAAATTCAAATGAGTGTGCACGGATTTCTGGATCATCAAATCCAAGTTCTTCACCCATTGCAATCCTAAATTGCTGGCGAACTAAGTCGATGCCCGTTACTTCTTCACTCACAGTGTGTTCAACTTGAAGACGAGTGTTTACTTCAAGGAATGAAATTGTTCCGTCGGCACCTATGAGGAATTCGCACGTACCTGCACCAACGTAGCCAACTTCTTTCATGATGGCTTTACTGGATCGGTATAACTCTTCTATCTGTCCTTCGGTTAAGAATGGGGCAGGAGCCTCTTCAACTAGTTTCTGGTGACGACGTTGAAGTGAGCAATCTCGGGTGCTGACAACTACAGCATGTCCACTCTTATCAACTAGTAGTTGTGTTTCAACGTGACGTGGTTTTTCCAAGTATCGTTCGACGAAACATTCACCACGACCAAATCCTGCGATTGCTTCACGAACAGCGGAGGCAAAAGCTTCAGGTATTTCTTCGAAGGTGTGTGCGATTTTTAATCCGCGCCCACCGCCACCATGTGCAGCTTTAATTGCAACAGGCAAACCATGTTCTTTTGCAAAAGCAATAATTTCTTCGGCGTTATCAACTGGATCTGCTGTTCCCGCTACTAGAGGCGCTCCAGCTTTTGCTGCGATTTTGCGAGCAGAAACCTTATCTCCTAGTGCCTTAATTGCAGATGGTGGTGGTCCAATCCAAATTAATCCAGCATCGATAACACTCTGAGCAAAGAGTGCATTTTCAGATAGAAATCCGTATCCAGGATGCACGGCATCTGCGCCAGATTGTTTAGCTACTTCAATGATTCTCGGAATATTCAAATAGGTAGATATAGGTGCGGTTGCGCCGAGTGCATAAGAATATGTTGCCATTTGCGCGTGCAGTGAATTCCGATCTTCATCAGAATAAATCGAGACGCTTTCTAAACCGTGATCCTGACACGCCCTGATTACACGAACTGCGATTTCGCCTCGGTTAGCAATGAGTACACGTTTCATTTCATCAACTTTACTTCTGGCCAGCTGTATCCAAGTTGATTCATGGCGCTACGAAGAAAAGGCATTGAGATGCCGACAACGTTTGTGTAATCACCTTCGATAGAAGGAATGAAGGGAGAGCTAAATCCATCGAGTGTAAAGCCGCCGGCAACATGAAGAGGTTCGCCAGAGTTTATGTAATCATCAATTTCCGTATCTGACATATCTGCAAATGTAACTTTTGTTGTTATGCGATCACTTATTTCTCGTCCTTGACTCGTGTCTATAACGCAGTGACCCGTGTGCAAGAAGCCAGATTTACCACGAACTCTTTGTGCTCTTTCCTTGGCAACATGAGCTAGTCCTGGCTTACCAAGTGATTCGCCCTCGAACTCAAAGGTTGAGTCACAACCGATGATGATTGCTGGAAAATCTATTTGTTCAAGGATTGTGTGAGCCTTTGTAATTGCTAATGCAATCACCATATCTTCGGGTGACATTGAATTAAAGAATTCTGTTTCTTCATCAACATTACTAACCATAATCGTTGGCGAAAGCCCAGCGGACTCCAGAAGTCGACGTCTGGATGCTGATTGAGAAGCAAGAACAATTCTTGGCATTTAGTTATTTCGCCCTGAACCAAACTTAATGTGCTGAGGCAGCGCAGAACGTAAGACAGGACGCGCCCATACGCTGCGCTTTACAACTGGCTTCAGATCTTCATGCTTGTGATGAGACATGGCAAATTCAATTGCAGCAGCATCTTCAGGCGTTGGATTACCAAGCACGATGTCGTATTTAACTTTGTTGATTCTCATAACGGAATGTTTCCGTGTTTACGTGGCGGCAATACATCACGCTTTGTTTTAAGGGTACGAAGAGCTTTCGTAATGTATTCACGGCTTTGGTTTGGTTCAATCACTGCATCAATGAATCCACGCTCGGCAGCTAAATAAGGATTAGCTAAAGTTTCGTTGTATTCAGAAATTAACTCAGCACGCGCTTTTTCGGGATCCTTGGCATCACCAATTTCTTTTCGGTACAAGATATTTACGGCGCCTTGTGCTCCCATGACAGCAATTTCAGCTGTTGGCCACGCCAAGTTGATATCTGCTCCAATGTATTTAGAGCCCATCACAATGTAAGCGCCGCCATAAGCCTTGCGCGTAACTAGTGTGACCATCGGAACTGATGCTTCTGCGTATGCATAGAGAAGTTTTGCTCCGCGGCGAATAATTCCGTTCCACTCTTGTTCTGTGCCGGGCAAGAATCCAGGAACATCCACAAGAGTCAAAATTGGAATATTGAAAGCATCACAGAAACGAACAAAACGAGCAGCCTTCTCACTTGAATCGATATCTAAAGTGCCTGCTAGTTGATTTGGTTGGTTTGCAATAATTCCAACAGACTCACCTTCGATTCGACCAAAACCCACAACAATATTTGGCGCAAAGAGAGCATGTACTTCAAGGAATTCTGCTTCATCCAAAATTGCAGTAATCAAATTTTTCATGTCATACGGCTGATTGGGGCTATCGGGAATAAGCGCATCTAGAGCCAAGTCAGAGGATTTCTTCTCAAGAGTTTCCGTTGGAGGTAAATGCGGGGCGCCATCCATATTGTTGCTCGGTAAATATGAAAGAAGTGCTTTCACATAATCAATTGCATCATCTTCGTTTTGTGCAAGGTAATGCGCGTTTCCACTTCGGGTGTTGTGAGTGTGCGCGCCACCAAGTTCTTCCATTCCCACATCTTCGCCAGTTACAGTTTTAATAACTTCCGGACCAGTTATGAACATATGTGAGGTTTCATTGACCATCACAGTGAAATCTGTAAGTGCTGGTGAATAAGCTGCACCTCCAGCACACGGTCCAAGGATGAGCGAGATCTGTGGGATAACTCCTGACGAGCGAGTATTTAACCTGAATATGCGCCCGTAACCACTAAGGGAGGCAACACCTTCTTGAATACGCGCACCACCAGAGTCGCTAATTCCAATCAACGGAATTCCATTTTTTAAAGCGAACTCAGCGATCTTGACCATTTTCTCTGCAAAGACTTCTCCAAGACTTCCACCCATAACTGTGAAGTCTTGGGAAAAGAGAGCGATAGAACGCCCGTCAACTGTTGCAAAACCGATTACTACGCCATCACCGTAGGGACGATTTTCTTGCATTCCAAAATTAGTGGAGCGGTGGCGGGCAAACTCATCTAGTTCAGTAAATGAATCAGCATCGACGAGCTTTTCAATGCGCTCGCGTGCCGTCATCTTTCCCTTAGCGTGCTGTTTTTCAATTGCGCGTGCCGACCCAGCATGAACAGCTTCGTCTAATCGATTACGGAGATCCTGAATTTTTCCAGCAGTTGTATGCAGATCACGGTCCATACCCCTACGGTACTAGTCGTGGGCAATGAATTGCATCGTGCGGCGCTACGTGAATCAGAACTGCACGCAGAACTTTTACCTTACTGGCGAGTACGCGTGGTTGATGTCACTGGATCTACGCAAATTGATTTGGCAGAGAGCATTCATGCACGCACTGCAATCGATGGTGATGTCTTAATTGCAAATTATCAAAGTGCAGGTAAAGGAAGACTTGATCGAGAATTTATTGCAGCACCATCTTCGGCGCTTTTGTTCTCTTTTTACAGAGAAACGCAGCGTCCTCGCGAAGAGTGGAACTTTCTTGCTCTGCTCGCTGCGTTATCAATAAGAGAAGCACTCCAAAACTTAGATAAGCAACTAGATGTCACAGTTAAGTGGCCGAATGATCTTCTAGTAAAAGAGAAAAAAGTTGCTGGACTTTTGTGCCAAGCCACAGAACTTGGAGTGATTGTAGGAATTGGTTTAAACGTTTCGATGAATCGTGATGAGTTACCTGTTGAAACAGCCACCTCATTGTTCTTGGAAGGTTTTACTGAACTAGATCGAAATCAAATTGTAAAAAAGATTCTCCAAGTATTTGAAGAGAAGTTTTCTCTTTGGAATCTAAAGGGAAGTTCACCATTTATTTTCGAGTATGAACAAGCTTGTTCTTCACTTCACTGCCAGATTCAGATATCTCTGCCAAAGCATGGACCTATAGACACCAGCGCAACAGGAGTAACTCTGCTTGGAGAATTGATACTTCAAGATGGATCTCTTGTTAACTCAGCAGACGTAATTCATTTAAGATAATAGTTGTGAAATCTGAATTCCCTGTTGTGGGCATCATTGGTGCCGAAGAAAATGTTCGTATGATGATCGCCTCTGCAACTGCGTTGGGAATTAAGTTACTTCCATTCACTTCTGACACTTCAGATAGTGCAGCACAGGTCATTCCATGCGTAATTGGTGACTACACAGATATTGAAGCGATCAAGAAATTTGCAGAACAATGTGACGTCGTGACTTTTGAGCATCACCTTGTTCCACTGAGCATCATAAAAGCGCTAGAAGTTGCTGGGGTTAAAGTCCGTCCTGGTTCACAAACGCTTGAATACTCACGCGAGAAACTCTCGCGCAAAGAGTCAATTGATTTCGATTACATAATTAATGTTCAGGTTGCCCGATCTCCACATGCACAGGCCACTACATGGGCACCTACGCAAGTTCTTAAAAGCGACGGAAAATGCATGATGACTATTTCACCTGCTCCATTGCTTAGCGCTGCGATGAGTGAACAGGCTCAGAAGATTGCCCTAGATGCAGCTGCGGAAGTAAAACTTGTTGGCGTGATGAGTGTCGAAATGCTTGTGAAAGGAGATGAGATGTTTATTGAGGAACTTATTTTGCATCCACACAATTCAGGTTATTGGACAATTGAAGGCTCGCGTACAAGTCAATTCGAACAGCATCTTCGTGCGATTCTAGACCTTCCACTTGGTGATCCAACAATGACAAATGAATACGCCGTCGTGGGAAACATCTTTGGAAAAAACAAAACTGATATGTATCGCCCATACCTTCACTTAATGGCACGAAACCCTTCTCTTAAATTTCACATGTATGCAAAAGTAGTAAGCCCTGGAGAAAACATTGGTCACATCAATGCCCTCGGAAGTGACCTAATTGAATTACGGACGGAAATAGAGCACGCCGTTGATTACATGAGCGGAGAAATTGATGAGTGATGCAGCAGATTTATCTGTTGCCGTATTCAATTGCAGGACATCTATCCATAATTGCCGTCAATCCAGCTTGTTCTGCTCTTTGCACTGATTCTTGATCAATAACGCCGAGTTGAAGCCAGATTGCTTTGGCACCAATTGCGATTGCGCGATCGACATTACGGCCAACTAACTCTGAATTAATGAAAAAATCCACGACATCTACTTTTACCGGAATCTCTTCAAGAGTTGCATACCCTTTTTCACCATGAACTGTTTCGGCTTTTGGATGTACAGGAATAATTGTGTGACCCTTTTGTTTCAAGAGTGCCGCAACTGAATACGCTGCACGATCAGGGTTATTGCTTAAACCTAGGATTGCCCACGTCTTTAGTTCTAGGACGCGGCCTATTTCTTCGTGCGTATTAATCGGTGCGACCTAACGCGTGAAATTGCCATCCTGCGGCACGCCACTTGTCACGATCTAATGCATTTCTGCCATCGATGACAATCTTTTTCTTTACAAGTGAAGAGAGCGCTTTTGGATCTACTTCGCGATATTCGCGCCACTCAGTGAGGTGCAAGATTAAATCTGCATCTTTCACGCACTCTTCAACTTTTGCAGCAAAACCAAGTTTAGGAAATCGCTTACGAGCATTTTCGATTGCTTTCGGATCATGAACGACAACCGTTGCACCAGCTGCTTGTAACTGGGCTGCAATGTCAAGAGCTGGAGAATCTCGAACGTCATCACTATCTGGCTTAAATGCAGCACCAAGTACAGCAATCTTGTATGAAGTGAGATCTTCTGTGAGTTCGGCGCGGACAACATCAATTACTCTTTGACGAGCACGAAGATTGATTGCATCAATTTCGCGCAAAAATTCGAGCGCTTGTTTAGCGCCTAACTCCTCTGCTCGAGCCATAAATGCACGAATATCTTTTGGAAGGCAGCCGCCACCGAATCCAATACCCGCTTGCAAGAAACGGTTTCCAATTCGTGGGTCATAACCAATTGCCTTAGCAAGAACTGTGACGTCGCCGCCTGCTGCTTCACATACTTCAGCCATTGCATTAATAAATGAAATTTTGGTTGCAAGAAAAGAGTTTGCAGCTACTTTTACCAACTCTGAAGTTGGAAGATCTGCTCTAATCCATGGCGTACCTAGATCGATAATTGGCTTGTAGACCTCTTTGAGAATCTCTTCTGCGCGATCATTTGCAACTCCCACAACTAAACGGTTAGGAGTGAGTGTGTCTTCAACAGCAAATCCTTCACGCAAGAACTCTGGGTTCCACGCTAAATCTGATTGAGGTGCACTCTGCGCCAATTGATCGCGCAGTCCTTGAGCAGTGCCAACAGGAACAGTTGATTTTCCAACTACGAGTGAGCCCTTTTTTAAATGTGGAGCAATAGCTGCTACAGCAGATTTAACGTATGTAAGGTCGGCTGCTAGCCCATCTTTACTCTGGGGAGTTCCGACACAAATAAAGTGAACGTCGGCATCAGCAACTGCAGAAAAATCAGTAGTGAATGAAAGGCGGCCTGTTGTTATCTCGCTAGCAAGTAAGGAATCAAGTCCAGGCTCATAGAAAGGTAACTCGCCTTTTGAAAGCAACGCAATTTTTTCAGGATCGGTATCAACACCAATTACTTCAAAACCTAAGGAAGACATACAGGCGGCGTGTGTGGCCCCTAAATAACCGCAACCAACAACAGAGAGCTTGAGCGCCATAGTGGTAATCCTATTTCAGTTCTCCGCATGGATTTTCATCAGCGGTTCGTGTCTTGAATTTATCGATGATTGTTTTCTTTGGTTTATCAGTACTAGACGCACTTGGTGATGGGGTAACTTCATCAACAATTGGTAGGTCATCGCGCAATCTCTGGAAGAGTTCAGCAGCTAGAACTGAATCCCATGTTACAACCGAACCAACGCCAGGTGCGTAGGCATTGGGATTATCAATTGGCACTGTCAGTGTTCTTACCTTGCTAGCAGATAAATTACGTAATTGCTTCGCCAACGTTAGTAAATCGGATTCATTTAATCCTGCATCAGTCTTCACAGTAGATATTGCAGCGTTAAAGAAGTTGACAAGTTTAATTGGGTTTAGCAGGACACCAGTACTCGTTGCTTTTCTAAGTACAGAACTCATAAATTGTTGTTGACGTTGCATGCGACCGATATCTCCGAGCCCATCACTGTCGCGAGTCCGAACATATTTAAGCGATTCAATTCCGTTAAGGGTGTGAACTCCTGCCGCCAGTACAAGGTGGCTCTTTGGATCATCTATATCTTTCTTTGTGCAGACTTCGATGCCGCCCAGTGCATCAACAATTTTGGCGAAACCTGCAAAGTTAACTTCGATGTAATGATCAATACGTAAGTTCGTTGCAAGTTCGACGGTTTCAATTAAAAGTGGTGCGCCACCCCATGCGAATGAGGCATTGATTTTTGATTTAGCAACACCGATATCTTTTGTGCCATCTGAACTACGGTGAGCAGGAATTGTTACAAGTGAGTCGCGTGGGAGCGAAATGATCATTGCTTTATCGCGTGCTTTACTTATGTGAACAAGCAACATCGTGTCAGAACGACCACCGGCGGCAGTCTTTGTGCTTCCAACACGGAGCACCTTCATCTGCTCTTTAGTCAGGCCCTCACGTGTATCGGAACCCACAAGCAAATAATTCAGAGCTTTAGATGTTTTCTCAGGACGCGAATCTAATTTTCCAAATACATCAATTCTATTAATGGAGCCGCTTACCTGACCAAGGGCTAACCAAGAAAAAGCAGATACGAGTACAACGCTTACTGATAAAACAGTGAGCGCTCTAATTCCTCGCGTAGTATTCACGGGTAGAGCGTACTTGGACGATAGCGTGTAGGGGTTATGGCGACATCAGGAATTGAGTTATCTCTCTCACCGGGCTCGAATTTGCCCGCGGTTTCTGTCGTACTCCCTGTACTTAATGAAGAATTGCATTTAGCGAATGCCGTGAATTCCATTCTCTCTCAAGACTATGCAGGCACACTCGAAATAATTTTGGCATTAGGGCCATCAAAAGATAAGACTGATGAGATAGCGCAACATTTAGCATCATCAGATCCACGAATTACTCTGGTTGACAATCCGAGCGGCAGAACAGCAGCGGGTTTAAACGCAGCTATAAATAAATCAAAGAATCCAGTAATCGTCAGAGTGGATGCTCATGCTGAGTTGCAGAGAAATTACATTTCTCTGGCAATTGAAGTAATGAAATCAAGTGGCGCGGTAAATGTTGGTGGAATTATGGGTGCAGAAGGGAACTCACACTTTGAAAAAACCGTTGCCGCAGCAATGCGGAGCTCTTTAGGAGTGGGCGCATCTAGATTTCACACAGGCGGTGAAGCGGGATATGTGGACACTGTTTATCTCGGAACTTTTATTCGCTCGGCAGTGATTGCAATAGGTGGCTTTGATGAAAGATTTATCCGTGCCCAAGATTGGGAATTAAATTATCGCCTCCGCCAGGCTGGAGGCAAGATTTTTTTTGATCCGCGGCTACATGTGACATATCGTCCACGATCTTCGGTCAAGGCACTTGCTAAACAGTATTTTGAATATGGAAGATGGCGTCGAGTTGTATCGCGTCGCCATCAAGGAACCATTAATTATCGTTATTTAGCACCACCATTTGCATTGATAGGAACAGCGCTTTCAATCGTATTTGCATTAATGATTAATCAAATTTTTATTATTCCTGCCGCAATTTATGGAATTTTCTTAATTCTTGCCTCACTGATTACTGGAAAAGGAATTATTGAAAAACTTCTTTTACCAATCGTTTTGTTCACGATGCAGATGTCGTGGGGCCTTGGTTTTCTCACATCACCCAAGACTCTTGCTCCTTCCAAGGGCTAAGAAAGTTCAGGCTGATGTAGCCTGTACACCGTGAGCGCGCCACTACAGGTATACGAAGCATTTAGAGCAGGCCTGCCGCCACTTCGTAAGTACTGGCGATCTTTATGGTCGCGTAGAACTTTCATCGCTGAGTACTCTCGCTCTGAATTACGAGAGCAGCACTTCGATTCAATTTTTGGACAACTCTGGCTCATTCTTAATCCCTTATTGCTCTCTGGCGTTTATTTCCTATTGATTGTAATTATTGGTGGATCTGGTGGCGCTCTTCGTTATGGCCACTTAACAGCGAGTCTTTTTCTCTTTTATTTGATTAGCAATAGCTTAAGTGGTGGTGTTAAGTCTGTAACAGCTGGTCAACGCTTAATTCTTAACACTGCTTTTCCACGCATGATGTTGCCAGTATCAGCAACTGTCATCGCATTTTTTAAATTCATCCCAACATTATTGGTATTCATGATTATGCGAACAGTGCTGGGCTTGCCCTTTGGGTGGGAGATGTTGTGGTCAATTCCAATAATTCTTATTGCGCTAATTTTTGCTTTAGGTGTTGCAATTTTGATTTCAACAATCAACGTTTATTTCCGAGATATAGCGAGTTTCTTGCCTTATCTCATTAGAACCTTGCTTTATTTATCTCCAATCCTTTATGAGGCGTCAGCGCTGAAACCTGAATTAAGAATCCTCGAACACATCAATCCACTATTTGCACTCCTTGATTCATGGTCGAAAGCAATTGTTCATGCGCAAACACCGGAGTTATCGAGCATGCTAGCCGCAAGCGGATGGGCCGTAGGAGTCTTATTAATAGGAACTTATTTCTTCTTATCAAGGGAGCGTGAGTTCGCTGTCCGCCTCTAATACACAACACAAAACTGGCGACCTTGCTGTTTCAGTACAGAATCTTGGTCTCACGTACACAACAGCGATTGATCGCAGACCAACACTTAAGGCGCGCGTTAAATCTTTAGGTCGAGGAACAAAACAAACACGTATAGTGCAAGCACTCGATGATGTAAATCTTGATGTGACCTATGGCCAAGTGCTTGGCGTAATCGGAACAAATGGTGCAGGTAAATCTTCATTGATGCGCACGATTGCGGGCATCATTCCTCCAACACAGGGACGAATCGAAGTTTTTGGAAAAGTAAGCACTCTGTTAGCCCTTGGAGTTGGATTCAATCCAGCAATGTCAGGTCGCGCCAATGTTCAACTAGGTGGGTTAGCCGCAGGAATGACACGTAAGGAAATTGAAGAACACTTTGATGAGATACATGATTTCTCTGAACTCGGTGATGCGATAGATGCTCCGATGCGCACATATTCATCAGGAATGTATGCACG
>JBEAYI010000131.1:0-3225 GCA_041159375.1 Actinomycetota bacterium | reverse complement strand
GTACGAAGAGTTTGTTCTTGGTAACGCAGAAGTTCGAGACATCTTTAAATCCAGCAAGGCAGGAAACATTGCCGGATCGATGGTTCTTGATGGAATCATCCGCAGAAATGCGAAGGCTCGCTTGATGAGAAATGGTGAAGTTATTACAGATAACCTCACCATCGATTCACTTAAGCGATTCAAAGATGACGCCACTGAAGTCCGTGAAGGATTTGAGTGCGGTATTGGTGTTGGAACACTTAAAGAGATGCAAGTGGGAGACACCATTCAGGTCTACGAAATGCGCGAGAAGAAGCGGGCATAAAACGTGGGCTCATCGCATCGCAGTCAGAAAGTTGCCGACCGCATCAAAGTTGTTGTTGCAGGCCTACTCGAGGGCAAAATTAAAGACCCTCGTTTAGGTTTTGTAACAGTTACTGATGCTCGTGTTACTGGCGACTTACAACACGCATCAATTTTTTATACGGTGCTCGGCGATGACGAACAACGTGAATCCACTGCGGCCGCTCTAGAGAGCGCAAAAGGTGTAATTCGCTCTGCTGTAGGAAAAGATTTGGGAGTTCGCGTAACACCAAGCATTGAATTCTTTCTTGATGGATTGCCAGAGAGTGCTCTAGCACTTGACTCATTACTTGCAAAAGTTCGCGAACAAGACGCCGAAGTTTCTAAATTACGAAAAGAAGCAAAGTATGCCGGAGAACCAGATGCATATAAAGCGCCAAAAGTTATTGATAACAACCAGCAGATCGCATAACTAATTGGGATGACGTTTGAACAATATGTCTGCAACGGATGGATTTGTAGTTGTAGATAAAGCTGGTGCGATGACTAGTCACGACGTTGTTGCAGTTGGTCGAAGAGTCCTAGGAACAAGAAAAGTTGGGCACGCTGGGACTCTTGATCCCATGGCAACAGGCATTCTCATTCTTGGTTTCGGCCACGGCACACGATTACTTCAATACATAACTGATGGCGACAAGTCGTATCGAGCAACAATTGCTCTGGGTGTAGCAACCATCACAGATGATGTTGAGGGCGAAGTTATTTCGCGTGCAAGTAAGAGCGACTTAGATGCAATCACTGATGCAGATATCCAACGAGATTTATCTTCGATGCGTGGTGTTATTTCGCAACGTCCAAGTTCGGTATCTGCTGTCAAAGTTGATGGCAAACGGGCGCATGAGCGAGTAAGAGCAGGTGAAGTATTTGAATTAGCTTCTCGCGAAGTAACAATCTCGCAATTAGATGTTCTTGAAATCAGCCGAACTGATGATGCAATACAGATCGATATTGAAGTGACATGTTCTGCAGGTACATTCATTCGAGCAATCGCGCGCGATCTTGGAGCATCATTAAAGGTTGGGGGACACTTAACATTCTTGCGGCGCACACGCGTAGCAAGTTTTGGTGAAGACGTAGCGAACACATTCGAAAAGTTCAAAGCCGGAGAGTTCAAAACTCTGGGTTTAGTCGATGTTGCTAGATCTATCTTTCAACTTCGTGATCTCAATGCGGAAGAAGCAAAGGAACTATCTTTTGGCCGCAAAATTTCGGCATCACCGTCAGCTGGTATTTATGCCGGGATTTCATCTTCCAACGAATTAATTGCTTTACTTGAAAATCGAGATGATGGCGCAAAACCCATCGCAGTTTTCGCTCCGGCGAATTGAAGTGGCAGAATATAAACATGAGTAAGCGCGTGGTTGCGATTGGTGTCTTCGACGGTGTTCACCGCGGGCACCAAGAGATTCTTAATCGTGCCAAAGAAATTGCTGATGGCGGTTCTGTAATTGCACTGACTTTTGACCCGCATCCAGCAACAGTATTTGCTCCAGAACGGGCACCTAAGTTACTAGTTACTCTGGCTGATCGAGTTGTATTACTTAAGATTCACAATGCAGATCAAGTTGCAGTCATAAAATTTGATGAAAAGTTTGCCTCGATGTCACCTGAAGCTTTTGTTGACAGTGTTCTCATTAATCAATTGCAGGCAACGGACATAGTTGTTGGTGAAAATTTCACATATGGCCACAAAGCCCAAGGAGATATCGACTCTTTACGTGCCAGTGGTCAATCTAAGAATTTTGATGTTCACGTTCTTTCGCTTTCAGAAGAAGAGAAACAGAGTATTTCTTCCTCTCGAATTCGCACACTTGTAGCTCAAGGACACGTTGAATCTGCACGCACCTTATTAAGTCGCCCACATCGTTTAGATGGAATTGTTGTTCACGGCGAAGCACGTGGCCGCGAAATTGGTTATCCCACTGCAAATTTAGGAAATATCGAAGGTCAATGCATTCCAGCCGATGGCGTGTACGCAGGTTGGCTAACAGTTGGAATGAATCGTTGGCCATCTGCAATTTCGATTGGTACAAATCCAACATTTGATGGTGATCGCGCCCGACAAGTGGAAGCGTATGCACTCGATCAAGTTGGTTTAGATTTATATGATCAAGGAGCAACGATTGAATTTGGGTGGAGATTGCGAGATACCCTCAAATTTGATGGTCTTGATCCGCTACTTGAACAAATGGCGAAAGATTGCCAACGTGCGCGGGAATTGACCGAGGAATAGCCTCGATTTCCTCTATCCACAACCCCGCTGGTAACCTTTGCCACGTCCAACGAGAAAAAGAGTTTCCGTGTGGCAGACCGGCAACCATCGTGGCCAAGTAAAAGGAGATGCAAGAAATGGCATTAACACCAGAAGTAAAGAAAGAAATCGTTGCTAAGTACGGCAACTCCGCTACTGACACAGGAAGCCCTGAAGCTCAGATCGCGTTGTTATCAAAGCGTGTAGATGAGATTACTCATCACCTTCAAACCAACCCACATGATCACCACAACCGTCGTGGTCTTTTGTTATTAGTTGGTCAACGTCGACGCATTCTTCAGTACCTCGCAAAGACAGACATCAATCGTTACAGAACGATTATTGAAAAACTCGGCATTCGCCGTTAATTAGACACAACTACTAGCCGCGTGGGCAATGGTCCTCGGTAGTGGTTTCCGGAAAATTTAGCGCATACGAAAGTTGCGCGTCCGTGAACTTCGATCGAAGATTCATTGTGCTCGACTCGGCTGTAGTCGAGAATAGGAGCGACCCATGGAGGGTCAAGAGATTCAATCCGCCGTTGCAGTAATTGATAACGGCAAGTTCGGAAAACGAGAAATTCGTTTTGAAACAGGCCGCCTTGCAAAGCAAGCAGCCGGAGCAGCAGCAGT
>JBEAYI010000130.1:0-2511 GCA_041159375.1 Actinomycetota bacterium | reverse complement strand
GTTGAATACAACTTCCAAATACCATCTTCATTTACTAATGTATTTCCACTCTTAATTCTGCGTACCAGAGGATCTATGAAATCTACACAACTGAGTGCCTCCTCCTTTAGAGGCATAGTGAGTGAAAATCCACTCCACGAATCAGTTTTGTCTGCCAAAAACTCACGTAAACTTCCCGTCGATACTTCAAATGAAGAATACGTTCCAGAAATATTCAAAAATTTATAAGCTGCCGTGTGTAAACGTGGTGAAAGCGAATGCGAAATCGGAGAACCAAGAACAGCAGCCTTAATCAATTAAACGCACCCGCCTTCCTATTCTTGGTGTACAAAACTTTCCATTGATTAAACTCATCGAAATTAGATGTAAATCGCGTATCTCCCGGACTAACAGTAATGAAATACAACCAATCTCCGTTAGCCGGATTTAAAGCGGCCTTCAAAGCATCTACGCCTGGATTACCGATGGGTCCGGGAGGCAAGCCGTATTTACGATACGTGTTGTAATCAGATTTTACCAAGGTTGATTTCCTGCTGACGAAAATGCTTCCTCTAGCCTTAACTGCGTAGTTAATAGTTGAATCCATTTGCAAAGGCATTCCTATTTTCAACCTATTTCGAATAACTCGCGAGATTTTTTCAAAATCTTCGATATCACCTTCGGCCTGAATAATTGAAGCAACTACCAATAACTTCTGAGCACTCAAGAGTGGATCTTGCGATAAAGGCAAAGAGTTAGTTTTGAATTCAAACTTACTGATCATCGATTGCAGTGCTTCTAGTGCGGTGGTTCCCTCTGTGAAGCTGTACTGGGCGGGAAAGAGCAATCCCTCTAGAATTTTATAGCCTTGAGGTAACTTCACTTCCGAAACTGCTTTTGTTATCTCGGCGCGATCAAAACCGTTCTTTTCTAGCATTGAGAAAATCTCAGAATTCCAAGCACCCTCAAAAACTCTTACAAGATTTGGCATTCGAGACGCATCTAAGAGTTGATCAAGAGCCTGCTTGGCTGAAATTTTTACATTAAGAAGATGAATTCCAGGAGCGATTCTGGATGCGCGTGAATCTGCTATAGCCAACTTAAAAAAACTTTGAGATGACTCAATAACTCCGGCAGAAAAAAGCTGCTTCGCAATTGCCGAACCTGTCGATCCTGGTGCTATGTCGATTTCAATTAACTCTTCATCGGAGGAGATTGAACGATCAGGAAAATTAGCAGAACTAGAACCATTAGAGCGAACTTCATGCGCAACAAAAGTGAAGGAAAAGACAAGAGAAAAAGCGAGCAGTACTCGAATCAACGCTGGCCTATTCATGCTATTTTCTTTTTTCAATTGCTAAGGCCTGTTCAAGGATTGCAACCGCGGCAGCTTGATCGATCGCCGCTTTACTCTCCCTAGTACTCATGCCAGATTCTTTCAATTGTTTCGCAGCGCCAACCGTAGACAATCTCTCGTCCACCATTGAACAAGTTATGCCCGAGCGTTCTGAAATTGAATCCTTGAATTCTTCTGCTTTCAACATTGAGGTACTTGGTGCACCTGACATATGTTTAGGAGCTCCAACATAGATATGAATTGGTTCATATTCTTCAATCAACTCATCAATTTGTTCCCAAAGATGTTCATCATTATTTTTAAGAGTAATTACTGGTGTCGCTAAAATGCCATCTGGATCGCAAACCGCAACACCAATTCGTACATCACCATAATCAAAGGCCAAACGTCGCCCTCGTAACATTTATTTTCCAGAAATTACTTGTTCGATTGCTAAAAGTGCGTCAGCAATCTTGGAAACTTCCGTGCCTCCGCCTTGAGCGAAATCATCTTTGCCGCCACCGCCACCGCCAAGAATCGCAGACCCAATCTTTACTAAAGCGCCGGCCTTCACGCCCGCTGCTCTTGCTTCATCGCTAGTTGCGACAACAAGAACTGGTTTTGAATCAGCAACGCTAACTAAAACAACAACACTAGAAGATAACTTCCCCCTTAAATCCAAAGCAATGGTGCGAAGGTTTTCGCTATTGATTCCATCTGATAACTGAGAACTAATAAGAGAAATTGAGCCGATCTTCTTCACATTCTTAAGAAGCTCTGAGCTTTTTGCTAAAGCAGCATCTGTACGTAATGTTGCCAATTCTTTTTCAATCTCTTTAATCTTATTTATGAGATCAGAGATTCTTTCGGGCAACTCTTCAACGCGAGCCCCTTTTATAATTTCCGTGAGTGAGCTGAGCAGGACATGTTCTCGAGCTAAGAATTTATATGCGTCAGCGCCCACCAAAGCTTCCACACGTCGTACGCCAGCTCCGATAGAAGATTCACTTAGTAATTTCACAACTCCTAATTGACCTGATCTGGAAACGTGAGTGCCTCCACACAATTCGCGAGCCCAATCACCAACACTTACTACTCGTACTTGGTCACCATACTTCTCACCAAAGAGAGCCATTGCTCCAAGCTTCTTAGCTTCTGCTTGCGTCATAACCTCGGCGCTCACTTCAAGATTATCT
>JBEAYI010000129.1:0-4756 GCA_041159375.1 Actinomycetota bacterium | reverse complement strand
AACTCTTCTAAGCGCGCCATTAGCTCACCAATACCTACTTGGCGAATTTCACGAGCTGAAAGTGTGAGTGATCCATTTTTTGTATACCAAGAGGCTTTTGCATACATAACAACGCGCGCATTTTGCGGAAGTGGTGCAACGCTAGATAAGACAGAGCGATGGCACATCACTGAAATGCTCATATCAACGCTTGTATCTCTAAGGCGCATAAATGCCATGCCACCGCTTCGTTCATTAATTTCAGAAATCTCGCCTTCAATCCAAATTGGTCCAAGGCGATCTACATAATCTTTAATTGCTTCAGTGACCACGCGCACAGGAGCGGGGGATTCACTTGAAGTTTCGAACATGGGGCGAGCCTAATAGACTGCACCTATGGCCAAGAGAATTCTCCTTGCTGCGCCGCGCGGTTATTGCGCTGGCGTTGATCGTGCCGTCATTACTGTTGAAAAAGCACTCGAACTTTACGGTGCACCTGTTTATGTACGTAAAGAGATTGTCCACAACAAACACGTTGTCTCAACTCTTGAAGCGCGTGGCGCAATTTTCGTAAATGAAACTGATGAAGTTCCTGAGGGCAAAACTGTAGTTTTTTCTGCACACGGAGTTTCGCCAGCAGTTCACGAGCAAGCAGCATCCCGCAGCCTTAAAACAATTGACGCAACGTGTCCTCTTGTAACAAAGGTTCACAACGAAGCAAAAAGGTTCGCTGCAGAAGATGCTGAAATTTTATTGATCGGCCACCACGGCCACGAAGAAGTAGAAGGCACAGCTGGTGAAGCTGTTGGAAAAGTTCAGATTGTTGATGGATTAGAAGGTGCCCGAACTGTGGTTCCTACTCCCGGAAAGAAACTTGTCTGGTTGTCACAAACAACTCTCAGCGTTGATGAAACTCTAGAAACAGTAAAGATTTTAAAAGAACGTTTTCCTGAGATTTCGGATCCACCAAGTGATGACATTTGTTATGCCACTCAAAACCGCCAGGAAGCAATCAAAGTAATTGCTCCGCAATCTGACCTAGTAATTGTTGTGGGTTCTCAGAACTCTTCTAACTCGGTTCGCTTGGCTGAAGTTGCCTTGGAATACGGAACAAAGGTTTCGCACCTCGTAGATTTTGCGCAAGAAATTCAGGAGCACTGGCTAGATGGAGTGGAAACCATTGGCGTAACTAGCGGAGCATCTGTACCTGAAATTTTGGTTAAAGATGTACTGGCATTCCTTGCTGAACGTGGATTTTCAGATGTTGAAACAATCACTGCAAAAGAAGAGTCATTACTTTTCTCACTGCCTCCAGAATTACGTAAAGATTTAAAAGCAGCGGGCAAATGAAAGCTATTCAACTAACTGCTTTCGGTGGGCCAGAAGTTATGACCATCAGTGAAATTGCTGATCCAATTCCTGGCGCCAATGAAGAACTAATCAATGTCACATCAATTGGAATTAACTACGCCGATACCCACCAAATCGAAAATGGTTATTTATCTCCGCAAAAACTTCCACTTATTCCTGGACTTGAAGTTGTCGGCATTACTGAAAGTGGACGTCGCGTTCTTGCATCAGTGAGCAGCGGGGGATACGCACAAAAAGCTGTCGCGAATAAAGCCGTGATGATTGATGTTCCAGACGGCGTTACTGATGGTCAAGCACTGTGCATGTTGGTTCAAGGAACAACTGCTTGGCATATCTTAAAAACCGTAGGTCACGTTAAACCAGGTGAGAGCGTTGTTATCCACGCTGCTGCAGGCGGAGTCGGAACGATTGCAATTCAATTAGCAAAAATGTGGGGCGCCAAAGTTATTGCCGTTACTTCATCTACAGATAAATCAGCGCTTGCAACCAAACTCGGTGCTGACGTTGTTGTAGATGCACTGTCACAAAATTTAGCCGCTGACATGCTTGCAGCTAATGGTGGAAAACCAGTTGATTTAGTCCTTGAAATGGTTGGCGGAAAAACACTAGACGCTTCCCTTGAAATATTGGCACCATTTGGCCGATTAATTACATATGGCAATGCATCGCGTACTGCAGCAAAAGATATTAATCCAGGATCATTAATGGGTGGAACGAAAACAATTACAGGTTTTTGGCTTGCACATTGTTTTGGCAACAAAGCACTTCTGAACGATGTCATTGAAGAGTTATTCGAACTTGTACTTAGCGGAAAATTAAAACCAATAGTGGGCGCTACATTTGGATTGAGCCAAGCCCGCCAAGCGCATGAAGCGATGCTTGCTCGTCAGAGCACTGGTAAAATTACCCTCGACCCTGCGTTGTAACTGCTCTCTTTTTCATTTTTTGCACGTGAGGTTGTACGCTCACACTTCTACCACTGCCCCCCTAGCTCAGTTGGTAGAGCGTTTCCATGGTAAGGAAAAGGTCACCGGTCCGATTCCGGTGGGGGGCTCGAAAGTGAAGTAATAAAGATGAAAGATGTAGCAATACATCTAAGGCGGGGTAGCTCAGCTTGGTAGAGCAAGCGGCTCATAATCGCTGTGTCGTGGGTTCAAATCCCGCCTCCGCTACTAGTAGTTCAGCGTTAATTTCGTAACGCGAAGGGCCTCAGGTAATCTGAGCCCCTCAATCGATGAAGGAGTAAGACCATGGCAAGTAAGAGCGCGGACGTACGTCCAAAGATCACCATGGCATGCGTTGATTGCAAAGAACGTAACTACATTACAAAGAAGAACCGCCGCAACGATCCAGACCGCATGGAACTTAAAAAGTTCTGTCCTCGTTGCAAATCTTCAACACTTCACCGCGAAACTCGTTAATGCTCAATCCCGATAGCGTCGGGCGCACCTTCGCGGGTGTAGATGTCATCACAGTTACTCAAGAAGAAATCAATTCATTTGCTGCCGTCATTGGCGAGAAAAATACTTCAGTTGCGCCGCCAACATTTTCGATTCGGATTTCACTGCGCGAATTTGAAAATATTTTGACCAAACCTGAGATTGGCTTGGATTGGACTCGTCTCGTTCACGGAGACCAGAAATTCGAAATTTTCCGCCCCATAGTTGCAGGAGATTCTCTTACTACTTCCGCAACAATTGAAAACTACAGAGTTGCAGCGGGTAATGAAATTGTGACCGTTAGATCCGATTTGTTTAGTGGAGAAGAAAAAGTTGTTTCGTCATGGTCCACTCTGGTGGTGAGAGCATGATTGAAGTCGGCGCAAGTATCCCTGCCCACGAATTCGAAATTAACAGAGAACTACTCAAGCAATATGCAGATGCAAGTGGCGATCAGAATCCAATTCACCAAGATGAAGCTTTCGCAAAATCAGTTGGACTTCCTGATGTGATTGCTCACGGAATGCTCACGATGGCACTTGCAGGTAAATACATCAGCGATTGGGCTGGAGGATCTCAGAACGTAAAGGAATTTTCAGCCAGATTCACTAAGCCAGTAATAGTTCCAGCAGGAAAAAACGTAGACCTAACAGTCTCAGCAACTGTTCTAGAAATAATCGGCAATAAGGTGCGTTTGGAAATTTCAGCAACCTCGCAAGGAGTAAAGGTTTTAGGAATGGCAAAAGCTTTAGTGGAACAAGGCAGTTAAAGTGAGTGCTCCAGAGAATTTGCACGAACTTGGGCGCGCACGACAAGCAGCGCGCGCAGATAAGAACTTTGCTTTAGCCGATCAACTTCGAGATCAAATTGCACAAGCCGGATATGAAATTGTTGATGTTGTAGGCGGCTTTGAATTACATGCAAAATCTCTGGTACAGGTATTTGCTGATATTCAGAAGTTAAAGAATTTACCCAAGAGTGATCGCTCCATAACCGTGGCTATCGTTGTCAACGGTTTCCATGAAGATGCAATCACAAGTGTTAATTCCATCAAAGCCCATAGTTCTGCCGAGATTCTTGTACTAGCAACACAGCCGGCTGAAGATTTATCTTCACTCGTTGATTCGCACACGCACGTTATTCAGTTAGAAAATGATCCTGGTTGGGGAGAATGTGCAAATGCAGCGCTGCGAATAATTTCAACACCATTTGCAGTAATCATGGATCCATCAACAACTTTTACGGGTGATGCGATTTCGCCAGTTCTGCAAGAACTGCAAAAGAAAGATTTTGCAGCAGTAGGTTGGCGCGGGGGATTAATTAACATCGAAGATCAGTGGCGCAGCGTCGATGACAAAGGCGCCGGAGAAGTTGATGTGCTCTTCTCTTATTTCCTTGCAGTAGATAAAGATGCCGCGCTTCAAGCAGGTGGATTTAATGCACGAGCAATTTATTATCGAAATGCAGACATTGAGTTTTCACTCCGTCTAAAACATGCATCCGGTCATCTCTTGCAGATGGATCTTCCACTTGAGCAGGGTCGCCACCACGGTTATTACGACGCCGAAGAAAGTTTCAGAGATGCACAATCAAAGAAGAATTACGACCGCATTCTCGAACGCTTCCGAGGCAAAGAAGCAATTCTTAGCCCGCGTCGGTAACCTTTACCTATGGCTGATTTATCGGATTACACATCACTACGTGTGGGTGGTCCTGCCAAGAAATTTGTAGAAGTTTCTAGCGAAAAAGAGATTATTGCTGCAATCCAAAGCGCTGGAGATTCACCAATTCTGATTATGGGTGGCGGAACAAATATTTTGGTCAGCGATGATGGTTTTGCAGGAACGGTAATAAGAATTTCTAATAACAAAATCGAAGAAGAAGTAGATGCGTGCAGTGGAGCAACTCTCACAATTGGCGCAGGTGAAAATTGGGATGAATTCGTAAAGACGACTATTTCCCGAGGC
>JBEAYI010000128.1:0-3772 GCA_041159375.1 Actinomycetota bacterium | reverse complement strand
ATAAAAGCGCGGTAAGTGTTAAAGCAGTTATGCCACCGCGCTGCACAGCTGTAGCAAGAATTCCGCGAATTGCATCTTGATGTGTTCGCAAGAAGGCAAAACCTTCACGCATTTCTATCAAGCCTTCTTTAAAGCTCGCATCTTTAATCTCGTGTGGAAGTGGACCAATTTCTTTACGTCCCAAACGCAACGCCAGAAGTGATGCAGTTAGATAGCCACCGGATGCGAATAAAACCATCAGTGCATCGGCGTGATCGGCAACTGCCAAACTATCAAAAATGTTTCGTAGTGCAACGCCGAGACCGCCACCGAGAACAACTAAAACCGAACCACCTGTAACAGCAAGTGCGTTAGCGCTAATCAATGATTTAGATTCGATAATCAATGGCAGACCTGCAGAGAGTCCCGCAAGAATTAAACGGTTGATACCAAATGCAATAAGAACAAATACAGTTAAGAGAACTCCTGTTTGTCCACTAAATACTAAGAGTGCAACAACTAATAGGTTTATTCCGCGAGCAGCGTTTGCAAAGAGCAGTGCGCGTTGTCGAGAGACGCGATCTAGAATTGTTCCAACAAATGGACCAACGAGTGAATAAGGCAACAAGACAACTGCAAATGCAATTGCAGCACTTAACGCATCTGCTTGGCGCTCTGGTGAAAACAAAACAAAAGAAGCCAGTGCGAGAGTCTGGGGTGGCGTAAAAGTTCCCAGAAATTCATAGGAGAAGCGTAGTAAGCAATGAAGGATTATTCTTGCCTATTATGAAATCGAAACGCTCCTATATCGACTACTCACTTGATAAGCGCGCAACGCTTATTAAGTTGTTTCGCGGTGTAGTAGATGCGTGCGATGCCGATCCTTACTTAATGAGAGCTGCAAAGTTTCACGGCGAAAGAGTTGATCGCAACTGTCCGGTCTGTAAAAAAACTTCACTCGTCGAATTGCGTTACGCATTCGGTGATCAATTGGGGCAATTTTCAGGGAGAATAAAAACACCAGATGAACTTTCAGAGATGGAACGAGAATTCGGTGAATTTCGTGTGTATATCGTCGAAGTCTGCCGCGACTGTTCCTGGAATCATTTGTGCTCTTCTTTTGTTCTAGGAGATGGCATAGAACGCAAACCACCTCGGCGTGTACGCACGCTTGAAGATGATGATTGGGTAAAGGGGTAATCTTTTCACCGTGCGCAGATTAGTAATTAGAGCAGGAATCTTCTTAGCTGGCTTTGGTTTCATCGCTGGCTCTACTCTCTTTGCCTTTGCCTATTTCACAGTCTCAGTTCCGGATGCAAACGCATTCGTAAATAGCCAATCCACAATTATTCAATATTCAAATGGCGAAGAAATTGGTCGCATCGGATCTGAAAACCGACAGATTGTTCCGCTTGCAAAAATTCCTATGAATGTTCGCCACGCTGTCTTGGCGGCCGAAGATCGCAGCTTTTATTCAAACCGTGCGTTTAGCATCACCGGTATTGCACGCGCAGTATTAAATAATCTTCGTGGTGGATCACTTCAAGGCGGTTCCACAATCACGCAGCAATACGCAAAGACTGCATTCTTAACTCCAGAGCGCACAATTCAGCGCAAGATTAAAGAGTTAGTGATTGCAATTAAGTTGGAAAATCAACTTTCGAAAGATCAAATCTTTGAAAGTTATCTCAACACCATTTACTTTGGCCGCGGCTCATACGGTGTGCAGACAGCGTCCCAGCAGTACTTCAACCGCAACGTTGACCAGCTAACGAATGCGCAAGCAATAGTTATCTCTTGTATTTTGCGCTCCCCTGGTTTTTACGATCCTTCTTACTCCAAGGCAAATGAAAAGCGCCTGACAGATCGTTTTGATTACGTAGTAAAAGGAATGGTCGAAGCAGAGTGGCTGACACCAGAGGAAGCAGCAAAGATAAAGTTTCCAACGATTGCACCGCGCGTAACATCTGGATCCCTCAGCGGTCCTAAGGGTCACATCATCGAAGCGGTTTCAAAAGATTTGAAGAAGCTTGGATTTACTGAAGAGCAGTTAATGGTTGGTGGATTAGTTATTAAAACAACCATCGATCAGAAGGCACAGACCGCAGCAGTTGATGCAATTAATAAGTTAACACCTACAAAAGTTCCAGAGAATCTACATATTGCACTCGTTGCAATCAGACCAGGGACTGGCGAAATTGTTGCGATGTATGGCGGTGCTGATTATTTAAAGCGCCAACTAAATGATGCAACGCAAGCAATCGCGTTAGCGGGCTCAACTTTTAAAGTCTTTGCACTAGCTGCAGCTCTAGAAGCTGGCATTCCTCTGACATCAATGTGGAACGGCGATTCACCACAAACATTTGATGATCTCGGCAAACCATATGAAGTTGGTAATTACGGCAATGAAGGTTGGGGCCAAGTAGATTTATTGTTTGCAACAAAGCACTCCATTAACACTGTCTATGTTCCACTTGGACAAAAAGCCGGACTAGATAAAGTTGTTGACGCGGCTCGTCGCGCTGGTATTCCAGACAGCGTTGCAATGATGCCAACACCATCTGTTGCACTTGGACCTGCCAGCCCACACGTCATTGATGTTGCTAACGCTTACGCAACATTTGCCGCACAAGGAATTAAAGCCAAACCATATTTAGTAACTAGTGTTACTGGTTCAAATAAAGGTGTGCTTTATGAAGGCAAACCACAAACTGAAGAAGTTTTCACTAAAGAAGTTATGGCTGATTTAACGTATGCACTTAAGGGTGTTGTAAATGGTGGAACAGGAGCTGCTGCACTGGCACTTGGTCGACCAGCTGCTGGCAAAACCGGTACATCACAATCAAACGCGTCCGCTTGGTTTAGCGGTTACACACCACAACTTGCAGCAGCAGTTTCTTTCTTTAGAGATGATGCAACGCAAACACTTAACGGTATTGGTGGACTTACATCTGTTACTGGTGGATCTTTCCCAGCGCGTATTTGGACAGCATTTATGAAGGGCGCACTTAAAGGCGAACCAGTTATGGATTTCCCAGCACCATCGAATATTGGTGGGCTCGATCCAATCGTTATGACCTCAGGCGGAGTTCAGAGTCCAAAGAAGAAGTAACGCACACCCTCACGCATAAATCTGAGCGTGATTTTCCCTTAACCCCACACAGGAGTTACTCTTAGCGCGCAAGAAAAGCACTAACCCTCCTGTCACAGAAATAGCAAGAAAAGCACTAACCCTCCTGTCACAGAAATACTGTGGCCGTCTTAGTCCAGAGGAGGTCGGGTTAACGCATGCGTCACTATGAATTAATGGTCATTCTTGATCCAGAACTTGAAGAACGCACAGTCACACCAAGCCTTGAGACTTATCTCAAAATCATCAAAGACAGCGGAGGCCGCGTCGACAAGCTCGATGTATGGGGCCGACGTCGTATGTCCTTTGAAATTTTGAAGAAAGCCGAAGGCATTTACGCAGTTGTAGATACATCAAAGAGTTGGATCGCCAACTCAATTTGAATGAGTCAGTCTTACGCACAAAGGTTATTCGTCCAGAGTAAATTATCGGAGTAATCCGATACTTTGATGAGTATCCGTTTAGCACGGACCCCAGAGTAGATACGTAGAGAAAGAGGAAAAGAAATGGCAGCAGGAGATACAACAATCACAATGATCGGCAACCTTGTCGATGATCCGGAGTTACGTTTCACACCATCAGGTGCGGCCGTAGCGAAATTTCGTGTTGCCTCAACACCTCGTTACTTAGATAAGCAAACCAATGAGTGGAAAGATGGCGAGA
>JBEAYI010000127.1:0-2586 GCA_041159375.1 Actinomycetota bacterium | reverse complement strand
GAATTAGATGGCATCATCGATGTGCACTCAGATGTAGCAATCGAAGAGATGCGCCGCATTGCACGCGTTCACGGAATCTTCGTTGGTCCATCATCTGGAGCACACTTACTAGCAGCTAAGCGCCTCAAGGAGCAGTACAAAGTCGAAAACGTTGTGACTTTCTTCTGTGATGAAGGCGAAAAGTACATCAACGATTACTGGATCAAAAAGTAAGTTATCAACAGCTTTTAACTTTTTGTAAGTAGGTCTATCGCGAAGTCAAAATACTTCGCCCATGAATGAATTACAACAACAATGGGATCGCTTCACACAGTGGTGGATTGACTTACATTTCACAACCACGCAACGTCGCACACTCGGAGCAGTTGCCGGCGTGCTTATTGCACTCTCTTTATTCGTAGTCTTTAGCGGCAAATCCGAGGTTGTGGTTGCAGAAACAATTGCTCCCACACAGATGGTTGCACCTGCTCTCGTCATTGATGTGACAGGCGAAGTTGTTTCACCTGGTGTTTATGAATTACCAGCGGGTTCTCGAGTTATTGATGCGATACGCGCTGCAGGGGGAGCCAAGGCAAAAGCGGCGCTATCTGAATTAAACCTTGCGCGCGTAATAAAAGATGGTGAACAAATTTATGTTGATCCGATTTATACAGCCGGATCACGCGCACGTGTGGGCTCAAAGGCCGCAGCCCCACGTGGACCAATAAACATAAACCGAGCAAGTGCTTCAGATTTAGATTCTCTAGATGGAATTGGTCCGGTAATTGCAAAACGGATAATTGCTTACAGAACGACCAACGGACCATTTATTGCTCTTGAAGATTTGCTGAAAGTATCTGGCATAGGGGATGCGAAATTCGCGCAGTTCAAAGAGAAAATCCGCGTCTAGTTGATTTCAGGGCAATTGCTCTGGGATCAGCAATTTGGATTGGCGCACTCACTCAGAGCGCATTAGCCCCGTGGAGAGTTTCACTCGTCGCACTAGCAATCTTCTTTATTTCACTTGCAGGCAAGAAAGTACGAGTACTTATTTTTATAGCAGCTCTTTTGCTTGGTTCAACAGTCATGTCGCTGCGCCAGGCATCTCTTGCAAATAATGCGATTCGCACGTACTTAGATCAGCCAATAGGTATCACCGCACAAGTGGCGACTGATCCTGTGCTCAGTGCACCAAAAGTAAGTGGTTCGTATTTCGCCTTGCGAAATTACACATTTATGGCGCGAGCACAATTTGTTAGTGCCGGTGGCAAGAATTTTGAGTTACGCGTGCCAATACGAATAGTTACACCATCTCGCACTGTTTCGGATTTATTGCCAGGACAAAAGATTCACTTTCGTGGCACTGCCGTTCTAAGTAAAGAAGCACGAGTCGCAGCTCTTGTTTTTGTGCGAGGAGATATTGAAGTACGCACCGAAGCATCCAGGTGGGCAAAGAGTTTGGCCTCCATTCGAAATGGCCTACGCATCAACAGTGGATCAGGGGACGCCGGCGCACTGATTCCGGGAATGGTGCTTGGAGATACATCCAAACAAAGCCCAACTTTTAAAGCAGATATGAAGCGCTCCGGCTTAACTCACTTAGTTGCTGTCAGCGGCGCAAACTTTGCAATTGTTTCAGCCTTCGTTCTGTGGGCGATGCAATTCTTCATTCGTTCCATTAGATGGCGTTTAGGTGCGACTGCAATATTTTTAGCGAGCTTTATCGCACTCGTTCGGCCATCTCCATCTGTATTGCGTGCTGCTGCGATGGCTGCAGTTTTATTAGTAGCAAAAGGATCTCGCAGACCGAGTGATTCTTTACCCGCACTTGGTTTCGCAATTTCTGCTGTTGTAATTGGCGATCCATGGCAAGCGCGGGACGCGGGCTTTGCGTTATCTGTTTTAGCAACTGCAGGTTTACTGCTCTTTGCTCCACGCATTATTGCGTGGCTCTCTAAGTATTTACCAAAGTTAATTAGCGAAGCCTTAGCGCCACCTATTGCTGCAACTCTTTTTTGTTCACCAGTCTTGATTGCAATTGCAGGATATTTAGCGCCAATGAGTGTGATTGCGAATTTACTTGCAGCCCCTGCTGTTGCACCCATCACGATTATTGGTTTTATTTCAGCTCTCATTTCTCCCTTCGCACCATTTGTGACTCGTGCATTGATATTTGTTATTCATTTTCCTGCTGCATTCATTGCCTGGATTGCACATTGGGCTGCACAATTTCCTGTACTGCAAATGAGCAGTGCCATCTTGATTGGTTTGTTGATAGCGCTCTGGTTTGCGCGCACGTTATTGCAGGCACATTGGAAGAAATATGTTGCCATTGCGCTCTGTTTTCTTTTGTTTATTACGTGGATTGGTCGCTGGCCCGGCGGGCAGTGGAGCGTTGCTAATTGCGACATAGGCCAAGGCGACTCGTCAGTAATTAACTTAGGAAATCACAGAGCAATCGTTTTAGATGTTGGGCCAGATGCTGCGCTAGAAGATGCGTGTTTAAAGGCACTCGGAATACGCGAAATACCTTTATTGATTCTCTCTCACTTTCACGCAGATCACGTAGAAGGTCTGCCGGGTTTATTAAAGAAGCGAAGTGTTGGA
>JBEAYI010000126.1:0-2831 GCA_041159375.1 Actinomycetota bacterium | reverse complement strand
TTGCAGACAATCATGACTGATGGCAACGTTGCAAAAGATCGCCGCCGCCAATGGGTTCGCGAATTCATCAAAAAACCATCTTTGTTATTGCGTGTTCTAAATGTTCATCAATGGTCAGAGCGCACAGTTATCGCATTAGTTATGCAAAATGTTGATTCAGCACTATCTGTCAGGCCAAAGAAAAAGTGGTGGGGCTTAGGTTTGACTTCAACTAACAACTCTGAAAATCCAAACGCAACGTACAAACTCTGAAAATCCAAACGCAACGTACATACCGGCAGCAAATGAAACCGTACGACGCATCGCTAATAAGTACGGCGGCTTTGCCGGTGGGCATATTGGTGACTTAATTGGTGCACCTTTTACTGCGCACTTTGTAGGTGGATGCGTAATTGGATCAAGTATTGAAAAAGGTGTTATCGATCCATATCACCGCGTGTGGAATTACCCAACAATGCACGTTGTAGACGGCGCCGCAGTGACTGCAAATCTTGGTGTCAATCCATCACTAACAATTACTGCGCAAGCAGAGCGTGCAATATCTTTTTGGCCAAATAAAGGTGAGCTAGATCCCCGTCCAGTTCAAAACAGTGAGTACAGACGAATTAACGCAGTTGCTCCACATTCACCATTTGTTCCTGCTGGCGCAATTGGTGAATTACTTATGCCACCAACGAAGTAACGGATCAATATCTTCTGGCACGTGCTCGGCGACAAACATTGCACCATCTAAATGATTACCTTGTGGATCTACCAGAGTAATTTGTGGCAACAATGAAGAAGTGCGTCTACGAATTGCTTCGACATAGCCTTTGTTTTCTGCAAGCTTTCCAAGAAGCGCAATAGCAATACCTTCATTGCGCATTCCACCAACATTTGTCCACGCTGCACGAATTGTCTTGGCTAAATATTCGGCACCTTTATCTCTAATAGTGATTGCATCGGTGTTCTTTGTTTCGGCAGCCTCAAGGAGAGTTTTTGCTGCACTTATGCAGAGCAATTGCGCTTTGGCATCTGTGTGAGACTTCAATGATTCATAAGTTTTAATCTCGGATTCAAAGAATTCAGATAAAAACGTTGCATCATCTCTGCCTTCTTGTGTTGCAAGTACGCGCTCTAAAGCTGCTTTTCCTAACCAGAATCCCCCACCAAGATCTCCAAAAATATGTCCAAGACCATCAGTGTGTGAATAACTTCCACGACGACCAGCAATTGCAACTGTTCCGCTACCAATGGATAGGGCAACACCATCACTGTTTCCGAGTGCGCCAAAGTATCCAGCCAAACCATCATCCATAACGGCAACTGATTTTGCACCGAAATACTTTGCAGCTAGCTGTCCATATGGTTTTGGATCTCCCACATCTCCATAAACACCTGTAATGCTCAGTGCTACGACGTCGCTTTGAAATGTTGGGCCGAAGTTTTCCTGCGCTTCTGCAAATAAATCATTGAGAACATCAAGAGTGCTCTCGTGTGCTTGCTTGGCTCTTTTACTTGTGAATTGTGAATCGGATGACTTAAATCTCGCACCTGATTGCCCTAAGTCGACTGCTAGCACCATAATTACAAGTCTAGTTAAGGAGAGCAGATGAGCAAATGGGCCGTTGTTACAGGCGCAACAGCAGGTATCGGTGAGAGCTTTACTCGCATATTAGCCAGCGATGGTTTCAATATTGTTCTGGTCGCCCGCGATCTCGAGCGCATGAAAGAACGCGCTGCACATCTGGAATCACAATTTAAAGTACAGACCGCAATCATCCAAGCCGATTTAGCAACTGATAATGGTTGCGCAAAAGTTGAAAAATACCTGAGCGAGAACCAAATAGAAGTTCTCATTAATAACGCAGGATTTGGTATCAATAAAGCATTCTCCGTTAGCGATGTAAATGCGGAGCAACAATTATTAGATGTTCTTGTTCGCACACCTATGCGTTTAATGCATACAGTTATTCCGCAGATGAAAGAGAGAAATAGCGGCTCAATTATTAATGTTTCATCCGTTGCGGGATGGATTGCTGGTGGAACCTATAGCGCATCAAAGTCTTATCTCACGGTGCTCTCTGAATCCCTTCACACTGAAATGAGCGGTACTGGCGTAAAGATTTCTGCTTTGTGTCCTGGATTTACTCGCACTGAATTTCATGAACGTGGTCGAATGCGCATGAACGGTTTACCAGAATTTATGTGGCTTAGCGCTGATCGAGTTGTTTTGCAGGCATGGAAAGAAAATCAAAATGGAAAGGTTTTATCTGTTCCTGGTTGGCAGTATTTGATCTTAAGTACTGTCTCTCGTTTTGGTCCACGCCCCCTTGTTCGCAAACTTGGAATGAACGTAAGAGTTCGCCAGCGCCAGAAGTAAGTTGTATAGGGCTAGCCCTATACGCAGTAGCTCCTATTTCTTCTACGGTGTTGTTGTGCTCCGTAAATATTTATCCCTAAGTACTCTGGGATTTTTGCTGCTCATCATTCATTTAATTACTCGGGTTATTCATACAACTCCACAGGTGTATCTAGATTTATGGATCTATAACGCAATCGCAATCCTCTTTGTTTTTTCACTTATTGGAGTGCCGAGTTTTAATGACCATGTAGGCATTGCTTTTCTGGCACTGGCTATTGCGTTCTGGGCTGCAGGTTCATTGATTTCCTCCCTCAGTGTTTTTTATACAATTAATCTGCGAATTGAATTGATTTCAAATGTTCTGTACATGCTCTTCTACCCAGCCGCCTTTATCGCTTTGCCACGATTGCTATCTCAACGTTCACGTATCTCTGCTGTAGAAATTTTAGATTCAACAATCATCGCACTCGGTTTAGGTTCACTTGGA
>JBEAYI010000125.1:0-2805 GCA_041159375.1 Actinomycetota bacterium | reverse complement strand
CTCAGTCGGACGCTTAATCAGTACCCGTTTCATGTTTTGCATAATCGGTATCGCTGGAGCAAGAGGAAGACCGTGAACCGAGGATTTCTCGGATCACCCACATATCGAAGGAAAATAAATACATGGCAACAGGCACAGTTAAGTGGTTCAACTCTGAAAAGGGTTTCGGTTTCATTGCAGTTGATGGTGGCGGACAAGATGTATTCGTTGATGGTGGCGGACAAGATGTATTCGTTCACTACTCAGCTATTCAAGGAAACGGTTACAAGTCCCTTGAAGAGGGTCAGGCAGTTTCATTTGAGGTCGTGCAGGGTCCAAAGGGTCCTCAGGCTGATGCAGTAAACCCTGCCTAATAACACTTACTAGCTTTACTAAAAATCCCCGGTGCGATGAGTACCGGGGATTTTTTTAATCTTATTTTTTAGGTTGCGGTGGGATCTCGCCAACTTTTGCTAGTTGCGACGCAACTGCTTTTGCAGGAGATAAATCTTGACCTTTATTCCATGCTTCTAAATATTTCCACGGCAGTACAACACCGCGACGTACCCACCAGACATTTGGCTGTGTTGGTGTTGGCCATGAAATTCCGAAGTGAAGATGTGGCGAAGTGCCGCGAGCGCTGCCGGTGCTACCAATTGTTCCAAGTATTTGTCCCGCTTTAACAGCAACACCAGGTTCGATGCTTCTTACAATTGTGCGCAAGTGTGATCCGTAATAGCGCACACCATCTGCGCCGATGACAGAGACATACAATCCCCCGCGATCGATTCCGAGATTAGTTTTTCCGCTCCAGATATCTGTGCGATTTACTTCATCGACTACGCCATCAATAGGGGAAACAAATTTGCATCCCTGCTTTGCCAAAATATCGGTGGCCGGATAATCGTGGTGGGCGCGTGCATAGTTGACCTTGCAATCAGGGACTGGAAACACATAGTTCGGAGCTGCCACGGCAGGGGTAATGGTGGCTGTGAGCAAAATTGCAACGATTAATGCAGTGCGTCTAAACATACTGCCGAGGTTATCGCATGACCTTGTGAGAAGATTGTATGTGCTCAAGTTTTCATACATGGCGATGTTGCTCTTTGTGATCTGCGGATCATTCTGGCTAGAAATTGTCCTCAAAGTTGGGGTGCTGCGCCGAATTAAAAGAGCTGCCATGAGCATTGCACCGGTTTCGCTGCTCTTTTTGATTTGGGATGCCTATGCAATCAAGCAAGGACATTGGTTCTTTGATCGTGAGCAAACACTTGGTATCTATGGACCATTTGATATTCCACTCGAAGAGTTTCTCTTTTTCACCATCATTCCTCTGGCTGCGCTAATGACAATTGAAGCTGTGACCACGGTAAATAAGCATTGGAAGCAGCGCTATGACATATAGCCAAATCGCAATTACTGCGGCCATCATTGCAATCATTATTGACTTAACCGTTTCAAGCCAGCCATTGCTCAAGCGCCGTGCATTCTGGGCCTCTTACGCAATCATCTTGCCATTTCAATTACTTACTAATTGGTGGCTAACTTCTCGAAACATTGTTATGTATAGCCCTGATGCAATCTTCGGATTACGTATTGCATCGGCTCCCGCTGAAGATCTGCTCTTTGGTTTTGCCTTAATTCTTGGCGTAATGGGTATTTGGGAATACCTGGGCAGGCGCGGAGTTTCTAGAGATTAAGAATTAAAAGTAAGATTCAACAGCAGTGAAGGGGCGGTAGCTCAGTTGGTTAGAGCCCGGAACTCATAATTCCGTCGTCGTCGGTTCGAGCCCGACCCGCCCCACATGACAACAGTTCTTAAAAAATGGACCAGTAAAGATGCCAAGAAGTGCATCGCTGTTCCTAGCGATCTTGATAACAAATATTCTCGTGGAGTACTGGGAGTAATTACTGGGTCTGCGCAATATCCAGGTGCTGCAGTTCTAACAACTTCAGCCGCTGCTGCAACCGGTGTAGGAATGATTCGCTTCTATGCTTCCAGTGGTCTTGATCATTTAGTACTTCACAAAACACCTTCTGTTGTTTGTCATCCTGGAAGTGTTTCTGCATGGATAATTGGTTCAGGAATTGACGCGCGTAAGTACTCTTCATTTACGACTTGGATTCGTTATCGCCATTTCAAATCCTTAAAAATTCAAGGTGTGCCAACAGTGCTAGATGCTGGTGCTTTGAAATTGGCTGGAAAACTTGAACAACCAACTGTGATTACTCCGCACAGTGGAGAGCTCGCACGTTTGCTTAATTCACGTGGAGTTTTGGTTACCGCAGAAGCAATCGAAGGTAATCCGAAGAAGTGGGTCGTAACGGCTGCAAAAACTTTGGGCGTAACTGTGCTGCTCAAAGGATCACGCACATACGTTGCAAATGATTCAGAATTAATCGAACTTCCTGTAGCGACACCATGGCTTGCAACGGCTGGCACAGGTGATGTTCTTTCGGGAATTATTGGTGCCCTCGTGGCAACACATATCATTGAGATATTAAATGATTCTGATTACTTGGCACCATTGGCTGCAACAGCTGCGCTGATTCATGCAAACGCCGCAAAGAACGCATCACGCGGTGGACCGCTATCTGCTGAGTCAATAATCCCTGAGATTGCCGGAGCCATCACTCAAATACTTAAGTAATCACTCATTCTGATAATCACTGGTCGGAAAGAGTTCTATCTTTAGATGTGAGTATTTATTCGACAGATTTTCCGCTCTTAACACTTCTGCAGCGAGAGACTCTGTCAATGCTGGCCCAAGGAATGAGTAACTCCGAAATCGCTCGAATTCACTTTGTTACTGAAAAATCTGTTGA
>JBEAYI010000124.1:0-2604 GCA_041159375.1 Actinomycetota bacterium | reverse complement strand
AACCAACGCTGCATTGGATCATCGCTGCTCATATCTGGATGAATAACACCATCAACGTTAAAGCCAATGATGTTCTTTGCGCCATCCAAAACAAGCAGACGTGCAACTGCGTTTCCTGCAGCACCAACGCCGCTCAAAACAATCTTTACGTCAGACAAATTCTTCTTAACCAACTTCAAAGAGTTACGAAGGGCAGCAAGCACAACAATCGCTGTTCCGTGTTGATCATCGTGGAATACAGGAATATCTAATAATTCGCGCAGACGTGCTTCGATTTCAAAACAACGCGGCGCCGAAATATCTTCAAGATTAATTCCGCCATAGACGGGTGCAATCAGTTGCACTGTGCGCACGATTTCATCGACATCTTGTGTATCAAGACAGACAGGCCATGCATCAACATCTGCAAAGCGCTTAAAGAGCGCAGCCTTTCCTTCCATCACAGGCAACGCTGCTGCAGGACCAATATTTCCAAGGCCCAACACGGCAGAGCCATCAGTGACTACGGCAACTGTATTTCGCTTAATTGTGAGGCGTCTGGCATCTGCTGGATCATCAGCAATTGCTTGGCAGATACGCGCAACACCAGGTGTGTATGCGCGAGATAAATCATCACGAGTTTTTAGTGGCACTTTAGATTGCACTTCGAGCTTTCCACCTAGGTGCAATAAGAATGTGCGATCTGAAACTTTACGTACTATTAAACCTTTGTGCGCACGGATCGCTGTGGTGATTTGATCAGCATGATCAGCATCTACGGTGTCACACGTTACGTCGATAACAACTTTTTCTAATAATGATTCAACAACGTCCAAGGCAGTGATGGTTGCGCCAGCATCTGTGATTGCTGCAGTTATGAGTGCAACGGGTTGAAGTGCAGGCGATCCTTCAACGCGAATTGTTATGCCATAGCCAGGACTGGTTGATGCCATTTACACAACACCGTACAAGCGATCGCCAGCATCTCCAAGACCAGGAACGATGTAACCATGCTCGTTTAATTTTTCATCGAGTGCGCCAGTAACGACAGTGATTGGAATCTTTGTATTGGCAAAAGCCTTCTCCATTGTTGCAATTCCTTCAGGAGCAGCAAGGATGCAGATTGCAGTGATCTCTGTTGCACCGCGTTCGATTAAATAATTAAGTGCTGCAACTAATGTTCCACCAGTTGCGAGCATTGGATCAAGAACAAAGCAGTGACGACCAGAGAGATCATCTGGCAATCGGTTGGCATATGTGCTTGCTTGCAAAGTTTTTTCATCGCGCACCATTCCGAGAAAACCAACTTCGGCATTTGGCACAAGGCGCGACATTCCTTCGAGCATTCCAAGTCCTGCGCGCAAAATTGGCACAACGATTGGGCGAGGAGTCGCCATCTTCAGACCTTCTGTCTCTGTGACAGGAGTTTTAATCTTTACTTTTACTGTCTGCACATCGCGCGTAGCTTCGTAGGCAAGCAGTGTTACGAGTTCTTCAACGAGATGTCTAAATGTTGGCGAATCTGTTCTTTCGTCACGCAAAACGGTCAATTTGTGCGAAATCAGCGGGTGGTTGGCGACGTGAACTTTCATGTTCCCTAGCGTACAGGGCTTTTATTCTCTTGAAATGAGTGTAAGGATGCTCTTGTACTTTTCGGCGCGGGAAGAGGTGAGATATGGAACAGATTAGTAACTCAAATCTCATTAACGACGTAGACATCGCCGTCGCTGCCTGGCACGAAGATGGCCGATGGACGTTGGCGCTACTTCCGGATGCACACGACCTAGCGCAGATTATTGACCGCCTTAAATCACAACAGACAAATGGTGGCGCAATTGCACTCGTTGCAATTGATGAAGAGTTCTTTATGCTCATTCGCGTTCTTGGTTCACACATCACAATGTTCTTAAGTGATGTCACATGTGCACTTGATTATGCAGTTGCAGCAGATTTCTTAGAGATAAATGACATTGATATGCCAGAAGAAGATGAAGATCCATTTCCTGTTGGCTATCTAGATATTTTTGCGGATCTTGGAATGAATCACATGGAGATGGCTGCATTGTGTGACGACGCCGAATTATTTCCAGACGAACAACTCGAAGCGATTGCTAGCCGTTTAGGTTTTGGCGATCAGTTTGCTGAGCTATTAGAACTGTGACATCAATTGAATTAATGCGCGAAGCAATTGCTGTTGCGCAAGCAAGCCTTGCATCCAACGACGTTCCAGTCGGCGCACTCATTGTTGATCCATCTGGAAAAGTTATTGCAACTGGCACAAATGAGCGCGAAGCGAAATCAGATCCAACTGCGCACGCAGAAATTGTTGCGATGCGTAAAGCTGCAACAAATGGATGGCGTTTAGATAACCACACACTCGTTGTCACCCTCGAACCATGTGCAATGTGCGCGGGCGCAATTGCGCAAGCACGGATATCTAAAGTCATCTTCGGCGCATGGGATGAGAAAGCTGGCGCTGTTGGTTCAGTCTGGGATGTTTTGCGTGATCCGCGTGCTATTCACCGCGTTGAAGTTGAATCAGGTGTCTTACAAGAAGAGTGCGCAGCGTTGTTAAGCGAGTTTTTCCGCTCAGGCCAATAGTTCATACGAAGGATTAAGAATCTT
>JBEAYI010000123.1:0-2626 GCA_041159375.1 Actinomycetota bacterium | reverse complement strand
ACCAATAAGCAATGCAACATGGTGAACTTCACGTACGTCTCCGGCTTCAACAACTAACCCCACCTTGGTGCGAGTCTTTTCGCGGATCAGATGATGATGAACTGCAGAGGTAAGTAGCAACGATGGAATAGGTGCGTTTTCGGCATCACCATCGCGATCAGACAAAACAATAATTCGTGCACCATCTTTAATCGCTTGCGAAACCTCTGCTCTGATTTCGGTCAGACGTTCGCGAAGAGAATCTCCACCATCTGCGATGCTAAAGAGTCCGCGAACAACATATGCACTAAGGCCTGGATAGTCACCATCGGCATTAACGTGAATAATCTTTGCGAGTTCATCATTGTCGATTACTGGGAAAGCTAAGGAAATTTGACGACAACTGCTAGGGCCTGGATCTAAAAGATTGTGCTCTGGTCCCATAGATGTACCAAGACTTGTCACTAATTCTTCACGAATAGCATCTAATGGTGGGTTGGTAACTTGGGCAAAGAGTTGTGAGAAATAATCGAAAATTAATCGCGGCTTATCAGAAAGAGCTGCAATTGGCGTATCGGTTCCCATTGATCCCAATGGCTCCATGCCGTTCTTTGCCATTGGCGTCACCAAAATACGTAAATCTTCTTCGGTGTATCCAAAAGCTCGCTGACGTCGAACAACTGATGAGTGCGGATACACAATGTGTTCGCGTGAAGGGAGCTCACTCAGCTTCACAATTCCAGCATGCAACCAATCTCCATACGGTGCTGCACTTGCTAGGCCATCTTTGATTTCACCATCTTCAATGATTCGACCTTGTTCGATATCAACCAAGAACATCTTGCCTGGTTGCAAACGACCTTTGCGTTCCACGTTTTCCGCGGGAATATCTAGTACACCAACTTCGGATGCAAGAACCACTAGGCCATCTTTAGTTACCCAAAAACGTGATGGGCGTAAACCATTGCGATCTAGAACTGCGCCAACTTGATGCCCATCAGTGAAAGTCACACATGCAGGACCATCCCATGGCTCCATCATCGATGCATGAAATGCGTAAAAGTCACGACGGTTCTGCGGCATCGTTGCATGGTTCTCCCACGCTTCTGGAATCATCATCAAGACCGCATGTGGAAGTGAACGACCGCCCAAATACAAAAGTTCTAGAACTTCATCAAATGAACCTGAATCTGATCCCGACATTTCAACGATAGGAAATAAACGCTTGAGATCCCCTGGAATCAGATCACTTTCAAGTAATGATTCGCGAGCACGCATCCAATTGCGATTTCCTTTAACGGTATTGATTTCTCCGTTGTGAGCAATAAATCGGTATGGGTGAGCAAGTGGCCATGATGGAAAAGTATTGGTAGAAAAACGTGAGTGAACCAAGGCAAGCGGAGAAACAACACGCTCATCTGAAAGTTCTGGAAAAAATTCTTCTAACTGTCCGGTTGTGAGCATTCCCTTGTACACAATTGTTTGCGAAGACAAAGAAGGGAAGTACAAATCTAATGTGTGCTCGGCGCGCTTTCGAAGACAAAAAGCTAGTCGGTCTAGTGCGATCCCGGTCTCGCCTTTCTTTCCTGCGATAAATAGTTGGTGAAAATCTGGCATTACTGACAGCGCAGTCTTTCCAAGAGATGTTGAGTTAATCGGAACTTCGCGCCAACCTAAAACAACTAAGCCTTCTTCATCTGCGATCCGAGCAATATCTGCCTTTACATCGGCGCCTTTTGCGATGAATGCGATTCCTGTTGCGTAAGCATCAGCTGCTGGAAGTTTGAAATCTACGACAGCTTGGAAGTATGCATCCGGAATGCGAATCAGAATTCCTGCACCATCACCACTATCTGGTTCAGCACCCGATGCACCGCGGTGTTCCATATTGCGCAAAGCTGTCAGAGCTTTCGCAACAATCTCGTGCGTAGCAATCTTGTTGAGTGTGGCAACCATGGCAACACCACATGCATCATGTTCTGCGGCAGGATCGTAGAGTCCCTGTGCTTGTGGATAATTGGATGCAAGTGCCATGGGCGCGCTCCTACTGATGTGTCCTGGAGTAAAAGGGACAACCTTGGCCCGTGGTGCTGAGTGCTTAAGGCGAAATCGTAGCAATAAGAGGGCTACTTAGATGCCCGAGATATGAGCAATCTTTCCAATTCCTGCGGTGATTGCCATGCCGAGTGAGCCACCAATAAGCACGCGTAGCGTTGGTGAGAGCAGCTTCGAGCCTGCAGTCTTTGCAGAGACCACGCCGGTCAGAACCAATCCGGCCAGAGTAAATCCAACAATGCTCCACGCTTTGGTGCCAAGCGTTGGAGCAAAAGCGCCAGCAAACGGAATCAATCCCCCGAGAGTAAAGGAGATCGCCGAAGCAATTGCAGCCTGTACCGGACGTGCCTTTGTACTTGGGTGTTGGCCTAGCTCATCACGCAAATGGGCTTCGAGTGCATCTTTGCGATGCATTTCGAGTGCTACCTGCAAAGCAAGAGCTGGAGTTAAACCACGACCAATATAAATCTGTTGCAGTTCTTGTAATTCACCTTCAGGATCTGCGGCCAAATGTGCAATCTCAAGATTGCGATCTGATTCTTCAACATCATTTTGAGAACGAACGGAAATGTATTCACCAACAGCCATAGAC
>JBEAYI010000122.1:0-2675 GCA_041159375.1 Actinomycetota bacterium | reverse complement strand
TTTCTTTCTCTGCACGCTTTGTAATCGTTGCGATGATGTCATCTGCTTCATAGCCTTCAATTTCAAATTGCTGAATTCCAAACGCGCTTACGAGCTCGTGCAGATAACTCATCTGAGAGCGAAACTCATCCGGTGTCTTTGATCGATTGGCTTTATATTCGGGAAAAATCTCAGTTCTAAAGGTTTTCCGAGAAACATCAAAAGCGACAGCAATATGAGTTGGTTTTTCTTCCTTGATGAGTGAAATCAACATCGTGGCAAAACCATAAATTGCGTTCGTATGTTGGCCTTGGGCTGTCGTGAAATTCTCAGCGGGCAGAGCAAAGAATGCTCGATATGCCATGGAGTGACCATCGATTAAAAGCAGGCGTTTGGTCATGCCCGCATCCTATGAGGCAAGTTAGACTTCGACCCATGGAACAAGCAGACTTTCTAGCATTAATCCGCGAACGTGGCAGTGGTGCACTCGATAAGAAAATGGGAATCGAGATTATCGAAGCATCCCCCGAGCGCCTTGTAGCAACAATGCCCGTTGAAGGAAATACGCAACCAGTTGGTTTGTTACATGGTGGCGCCAATGTTGTATTGGCAGAAAGTCTTGGTTCAGTTGGCACTCAGTTACATGCTGGACCAAATCGCAGAATCGTTGGCGTTGATATCAACGCAACACATCATAAATCTGCGACCAAGGGAATTGTTACTGGTGTTGCCACAGCAGTTTCATTGGGCAAAACAATGTGCTGCTATGACATTGTGATTACAAATGATGAAGGACAGCGCACTTGCACCGCTCGAATTACTTGTTTAATTCTTGCAGAACGCTAAAACTTAAAAGTTAGTGAGCGCCTGTTCCGAGGTATGCCGCACGAACAGCAGGATCGTTAAGCAAGTCTGAAGCCTTTGCTTCCTTAACAACATGGCCCACTTCTAGAACGTAGGCACGATGAGCTCGTTGCAAAGCTTGCTGAGCATTTTGTTCTACAAGAAGAATCGTGGTTCCTGTCTTATTGATTTCAGTGATGATGTTGAAGATATTTGCAATCATCAACGGAGCAAGACCCATTGAAGGTTCATCAAGCAACAAAACTTTAGGACGTGCCATTAGTGCGCGACCAATTGCAAGCATCTGTTGCTCTCCGCCTGAAAGCGTTCCACCGATTTGCGAGATACGTTCCTTCAAGCGTGGGAACAAGTGGAATACCTTTTCTAGATCCTCACTCATCTCAGATTTACGGCTTTTACGGTTGTACTTACCCATCTCAAGGTTTTCCAAGACGTTCATACCGATAAAAATTCCACGACCTTCTGGTGCTTGAGCTAAACCTAAATCAGCACGCTTATGTGCAGGCATCTTCGAGATATCTTCACCATTGAAGATAATCTGGCCACTAGATACAGGACGAAGACCTGAAATAGTTTTGAGCATCGTAGTTTTTCCAGCACCGTTTGCACCAATTAAGGTGACAATCTCACCTTCATTAACCGTGACGCTAATGCCTTTAATCGCTTCGATCTTGCCGTAGTGAACGTGTAGATCTTTAATTTCAAGACGCATCAGCAGGTGCTCCTAAATACGCTTCGATAACACGAGGGTCATTTTGTACAACTCGAGGGACATCATCAGCAATCTTTTGGCCGAAATCCAAAACCGCAACACGATCTGAAATATCCATAATGAGTGACATGTCGTGCTCAATGAGAAGAACTGTGTACCCAGCATCTCTAATTTTTCGAATAGTTGCTGCAAGAGCTACTTTTTCTGCCGGGTTAAATCCTGCAGCAGGTTCGTCAAGCAAGAGCAGCTGCGGATTAGTTGCTAATGCGCGAGCAATTTCAAGACGTCGTTGATCACCGTAAGGCAAATTCTTTCCTAGCTGTCCTGCACGGTGCTTAAGTCCCATAAAAGCAAGCAATTCCATTCCGCGTTCTACCGCAGCCTTTTCTTCACGACGTGATCGCGGTGTACCGAAAATCGCTCCAACAACACCAGACTTAGAGTGAACGTCTGCTCCTGTAACAACGTTTTCGAGTGCAGTGCTCTCTCCAAAGAGGCGAATATTCTGAAATGTTCGAGCTATACCCATCTTGGTTACTTGATAACGTTTCTTACCAATCAAAGATTGACCATTGAAGTTAACTTCACCAGATGTTGGTTTGTAGACGCCAGTGACAACGTTAAAAACAGTTGTCTTGCCAGCACCATTCGGACCTATGAGAGCAGCAATTTCACCTTTTTTCACATGGAGATTTACTTCATTAAGAGCTGTGACTCCACCAAATTTCATGGTGATGTTTTTGAGTTCGAGCAAATTATCTGACATTACTTGATCTCTCCTTCACCAGATTCTTCAACAGTTTTCCAATTTGGATCAAAGTGTTCACGCTTTTTCTTCGGCAAAATACCATCTGGGCGTAGATTCATCATCACAACGAGTGCGATACCGAATACCAAAATACGTGGTTGGCTTAAGAATCGAATACGTTCTGGAGTAAATGCTAGAAGCGCCGCTCCAAGGATTACGCCCCAAAGATTTCCGATTCCACCGAAAACAACGCACGCCAAAATTAGAATCGATACGTTGAGATTAAACTGATCTGGAACGATCGAAAGAATTTGTGACGCGTAAAGAACTCCACCTGCACCAGCAACAGCTGCTCCGAGTACGAAGGCCCAC
>JBEAYI010000121.1:0-2686 GCA_041159375.1 Actinomycetota bacterium | reverse complement strand
TGGAAGCCGGGATATTTTTTATTGCGTGCCTGGCAGGAATCGAACCTGCGACAACCCGCTTAGAAGGCGGGTGCTCTATCCGACTGAGCTACAGGCACCTGTATGTACACGGGCAAGTCTACCGATAAGAACTAGTAAGGTTTCGTCCTATGGCTGAGTTCATTTACACGATGAAGAAGGCGCGTAAAGCGCACGGCGAAAAAGTAATTCTTGATGACGTCACTCTCATGTTTTTACCTGGCGCCAAGATTGGTGTTGTTGGTCCAAATGGTGCCGGTAAGTCAACTGTTCTGCAGATCATGGCTGGATTGCAACAACCATCAAATGGTGAAGCCTTTTTAACACCTGGTTACACCGTAGGAATCTTGTTGCAAGAGCCAGTGCTAGATGAGACAAAGAACGTTCTAGAAAATGTGCAAGAGGGTGTTGCCGAAACAATGGCTCTGCTTAATCGTTTTAACGCAGTCTCTGAAGAAATGGCTAGCCCCGATGCTGATTACGACAAGCTACTTGCTGAAATGGGAACACTTCAAGAACAACTAGATCATCGCAATGCATGGGATTTAGATTCACAACTGGAACAAGCGATGGATGCACTTCGCTGCCCGGCGCCAGATGCGGATGTAAAAGTTTTATCTGGTGGAGAAAAGCGCCGCGTTGCTTTATGTAAGTTGCTATTACAAGCTCCTGATTTGTTATTACTTGACGAACCAACAAACCACTTGGACGCCGAATCTGTTTTGTGGCTCGAACAACACCTAAATAAGTACCCAGGCGCCGTAGTAGCGATTACTCACGATAGATACTTCTTGGACAACGTTGCACAATGGATTCTCGAACTCGATCGTGGTCGTGCATATCCATACGAAGGCAATTACACGACTTATCTTGAAACAAAGTCTGCACGTCTGAAAGTTGAAGGTCAGAAAGATGCAAAGCGCGCAAAGCGTTTGGCAGAAGAACTCGATTGGGTTCGCCAAAATGCAAAGGGACGTCAGACAAAGTCCAAAGCACGTCTTGCTCGCTATGAAGAGATGGCAGCCGAAGCTGACAAGATGCGCAAACTCGATTTTGAAGAGATTCAAATTCCGCCAGGACCACGCCTTGGAAATGTTGTTGTAGAAGTTGAACACCTATCAAAGGGATTTGGCGAACGTTTACTCATTGACGATCTTTCATTTACCTTGCCACGTAACGGAATTGTCGGCGTTATCGGACCTAACGGCGCGGGAAAAACAACTCTCTTTAAAACGATTTTAGGTATGGAAACGCCAGATAGTGGTTCTGTAAAAGTTGGTGAAACAGTAAAGATTGCTTACGTCGATCAATCTCGTGGTGGAATCGATCCAAAGAAATCTCTCTGGGAAGTTGTCTCTGATGGTTTAGATTTCATCAAGGTTGGACAAGTTGAAATGCCATCTCGTGCTTACGTTTCTGCTTTCGGTTTTAAAGGTCCAGATCAACAAAAGCCTGCCGGAGTTTTATCAGGAGGTGAAAGAAACCGTTTAAATCTTGCACTCACACTTAAGTTAGGTGGCAATTTATTGCTGCTCGATGAACCAACGAATGACTTAGATGTTGAAACACTTGGTTCTCTTGAAAACGCACTCCTTGAATTCCCTGGTTGCGCCGTCGTTATTTCCCACGATCGTTGGTTTCTAGACCGCATCACAACGCACATTTTGGCTTACGAAGGTGATTCAAAGTGGTTCTGGTTTGAAGGAAACTTCGAATCATATGAAAAGAATAAAATTGAGCGACTCGGTGTAGATGCAGCTCGCCCACACCGCGTTACTTATAGAAAGCTCACGCGATAATGCGCCACACTGCCAAAGTTCATGTTCGTTGGGATGACTTAGATGCGTTCGGTCATATAAATAACGCAAAGTATTTAACGTACGTACAAGAAGCGCGCGCAGATTTCACTTGGTTTGCTCGCCAAGCCAGTGGCAAGACGCCATTGCTTTTTGACATGGTCGTAGCTCGCGCAGAAGTTGATTACATCGAACCGATTTATGACGGTGGAATGGAAATTGATTGCCAGATCTGGATTACACGAATTGGTACAGCTTCATTTGAAATGGAATACGAAATCATTCACAAAGGCGTTATTCGAGCCCGCGTAAAAACAACTCAAGTAGCCGTATCTGTTGAGACAAAGCGCTCTCGTCCGCTAAGTGATGAAGAACGCGAATTCTTGAGTGAATATCTCGAGGAATCAAAGTAATTGAATAAGAAAAAGTTATTGCACCCTGCATGGTTTGCTGTGGGCGTTACCTTTATAACCCTTGCAATTACAGCAGGATTTAGAAGTGCTTCATCCGTTCTAATCATTCCTCTTGAAGAAGCTTTTGGCTGGGGCCGCGAACAAGTCTCGTTAGCTGTTGCAATCAACGTACTTGTCTACGGATTGGTTGCACCATTTGCCGCAGCGTTAATGGAGCGTTTCGGAATTCGCAGAGTCGTAATGTCTGCGCTCTTTTCTGTCAGCGTTGGCGCTGGATTAACTATTTTCATGAACGCTCCATGGCAACTGATGGCGCTCTGGGGATTTGTAGTTGGTGCAAGCACAGGTTCGCTGGCACTTGTCTTTGCAGCAACTGTTGCAAACCGATGGTTTGTTGAAAAACGTGGACTCGTTATTGGTGCACTCACCGCGAGTTCTGCAACTGGACAACTAATTTTC
>JBEAYI010000120.1:0-2709 GCA_041159375.1 Actinomycetota bacterium | reverse complement strand
GTCAGTGAGAAAAACAAGCTCTGGATGAAAGAGTCAGAGCGCGTTCGTATTTGGTAATTATTCTGGCCAGATTATTCAGGGAAGTGACAGGCGACTTGGGTTCCACCGAGTTGAACAAGTTGTGGAACCTCAGTGCGGCACTTGTCCTGGGCTTTCCAGCACCGTGTATTGAAAACGCACCCTGATGGTGGATTAATTGGGCTTGGAAGATCGCCGGACAAAATAATTCGCTCACGTGATTTCTCAGAACGTGGATCTGGTTGTGGAACAGCAGAGAGCAGCGCCTTTGTATATGGGTGGTGTGATGAGTGATAGAGATCAGCTGTTGGTCCGATTTCCATAACTTTGCCCAGATACATAACTGCAACGCGATCTGAAATATGTTGAACTACAGATAGATCATGTGCAATGAAAACCATGCTGATGCCATCTTCGCGCTGTAAGTCATCGAGCAAGTTGATGACCTGTGCCTGAATTGATACATCGAGTGCGCTCACTGGTTCGTCGGCCACAATAAAACGTGGCTTCAAGGCAATAGCGCGAGCAATACCAATGCGCTGGCGTTGTCCGCCAGAGAATTCGTGTGGATAGCGGTTGTAGTGCTCTGGGTTTAAGCCCACGCGCTCCATGAGTGATTGCACTGCGTTTTTAACTCCGCCTGCAGGTTCGACTCCTTGGATTTCAAATGGTGCGGAAATAATCTTGCCGATTGTTTGACGCGGATTAAGTGCTGAATACGGATCTTGGAAAATGATCTGCATCTGCGCGCGCAGTGATGTCATTTTTCCGTGTTTAAATTTTGTGATGTCTTGGCCTTCAAAGACGATGTTGCCTGACGTTGGCTCAGTTAATTTCAAAATTGTGCGACCAGCTGTTGTCTTGCCGCATCCAGATTCTCCAACTAAGCCAAGAGTTTCACCTGCATGTAAATCAAATGAGATGCCATCGACAGCTTTAACTACTGACTTCTTGCGATCTTTAGATTTCTTGACTGGAAAGTGCTTGGTCAAGTTAGTGACGCTAAGAATTGTCTCCTTACTCATTAGCGCACCTCCTTCATGGCTTCTGCAAAGGATGCTTGACGCTTTGATTCATCGATATGGCAACGTGAAGAGTGACCCGCACTTGTGCCAACCAAAGCCGGCATCTGTGTTGCACACGCATTGCTATCGGCAAATTTGATGTATTCACAGCGAGGAGCAAATGCGCATCCCGCAGGCAGACTAATCAGTGATGGAGGCTGACCTGGAATTGCCTTGAGACGTTCAGATCCAGTTGCTGAAATACGTGGAACAGATTTGAGTAGACCCAATGTGTATGGCTGCATTGGATTGTAGAAAATGTCATCAACGCTGCCATGTTCGATTACTCGACCTGCGTACATGACATTTACTCTCTCAGAGACTTGAGCAACGACTCCAAGGTCGTGAGTAATAAGTAAAATACCCATGTTGAACTCTTTTTGAAGCGAAGCCAGCAGAGTCAAAATTTGTGCCTGCACTGTTACATCGAGTGCTGTTGTTGGTTCGTCAGCAATCAGCATCTTTGGAGAATTCATCAGTGCCATTGCAATCATTACGCGCTGGCGCATACCGCCAGAGAATTGATGTGGAAACTCTTTGGCACGTTGGGCTGGCTCTGAAATTCCAACGAGATCGAGCATCTCTACTGCGCGAGCTGCCGCTTCTTTTTTCTTACCTGGATTGTGAACTAAATACGCTTCTGCGAGCTGGGCACCTATCTTGTAATAAGGGTGCAGCGCTGACATTGGATCTTGGAAAATCATCGCAACGCTTCGACCACGCATGCTGCGGATTTCTTCTTCGCTAGCGGTGATGACATCCAAAAATCCACCATCGTGAGCAACACTGATGGCACCGCTCATTTCGGCAGAACCCTTTTTATGTAATCCCATAACAGAAAGACTTGTGACAGTCTTTCCAGATCCTGATTCGCCAACAATGGCAACGGTTTCGCCTTGAGAAACTGTTAGTGAAACGCCATCTACTGCGCGCACCAATCCATCATCTGTTGGAAATGCAACGTGTAGATCATTTATGCGTAATAACTCTGACATTAGATTCGCACCCGCGGATCTAGAACGGCATAGAGCATGTCCACAAGAAGGTTCATGACGATAACAACTACGGCTGCCAAGATTGTCGTTGCAAGCACAACAGGTAAGTCGAATTCATATACAGAGCGAAGAGTAAGTCGGGCTAGCCCAGGTAAATTAAAAATAGTTTCAGTAATAATTGCGCCGCCAACAAGGCCTGCAAAATCTAATCCAGCCATTGTGACAATCGGTGCAAGTACTGCGCGCAGTGTGTGCTTAAAGAGCACGGTGCGCTCTTTAACACCCTTTGCTCGAGCTGTGCGGATGTAATCCTCGCCCAAAGTATCTAGAACTGCAGCGCGCGTAAATCTCGTATACAGAGCCGCGTATGCAATTGCCAGAGTGATCCACGGCAAGATGAAGTACATAAACCATCGACCCGGGCTATCTAAAACAGAGACGTACCCATCTAGCGACATCGGAACGATTTTCCACTTAATTGATACCCAGATAAGAAGTGCTAAACCTGTAACGAATGTTGGAAGTGATGTTCCAAGGAGAACGAAAACTGAACTTGATGTATCTGGCCAGCGATTCTTAAATTTTGCAGCAATGACACCGAGTGAAATTCCGAGCACTAACCAGATAAAGAG
>JBEAYI010000119.1:0-2714 GCA_041159375.1 Actinomycetota bacterium | reverse complement strand
GCTTAATTCAATGCCGCCGCTCTGGCGTACTTCAGATAAGGCTGTGGTGCGCGAATCTTTAGAGCGATTGGCCAATCAACTGAAGGACTAGTTCTTTCACCTTCGGCCAGGACGCTGCAAAGCTTGGGTGAAGCGTTAGTTCGCTGATTTCTTCTACTTCTACCCAACGAACTTCATGTGACTCATCATTTACTTCGTGGGCAATTAAGTCAGCACTAGCTGATGCAATCACAGTGTCGTATTTCCAATTGCCATGATTGTCTTCGTGAACAACAACAGGTGTGACTAGCGTTGGATCTAAACCAGTTTCTTCAACTGCTTCGCGTAGTGCGCCTTGGATAACATCTTCGTGCGAATCTCTGGCACCGCCTGGAATTCCCCATGTGTCACCGTTGTGAACCCACGGTGCACGGTGTTGAAGTAAAACCATTGAATCGCGCACAAGCAATAAACCTGCAGCCCCGTGTAAACCCCAGTGCTTGTTTCCACAATCACACTGGACCCATCCATCACCATCTCGCGCTGCCACGGTTCTAGAGTGGCATAAGTATCCACATGCGCGCGAGATGAAGGCTTTTGATGGGCGCCACTTACTTAACCTGCGCCCATCATGAAAACACATAGAGCATTAATCACAGCACCATTGCTAATCGCACTTTTATTTCCAGCGCCCACAGCCGTGGCTGCTGATTGCACCACCGCATGTCTTGATGTCAGAGTAGAAAATGGCCAAATAGTTGTCTCAGGCCAAAAGGGCAATGGCCCTAAAAGCACCAAGGTCGTAAAGAAAGTCACAGCCGTTAAAAAAGTTCTACCCAAAAAACCTGCAGTCAAAAGAGTTGTTTTAAAGCAACCAAGCGCCGTAGTTGCTACACGCAAGCCAGTTGTAAAAAAGCCAGTTGTTGCAAAGAAAAAAGTAGTAGCAAAGAAAGCTGTGGCTGCCACTTCGATTGCAGATCGCCTGACCAAATTGCTACCAACTGGCGGTGTTGCCTATCAACCAGCATTCGAACCACTTGTGCATGTGCCCGTTGTATTTTGGTGTGATCTGCCAAAAATATTTAGCACTCGATTTAACATCGTTGGCGAAGTAGTCGATGTCACTCTTCGACCATCATTTTCATGGTCATTCGGTGATGGCTCTGTCATGTCCAGCACTGACCCTGGTGCTCCTTATCCCAATGGATCTATTCAACATGCATACTTAAAAGAGGGAACGTATCTGGTAACAATGCTTGCAACATGGGGTGGCACATGGAGCAACGAAGGAACAATTAGAGCAGTCACCGGTCAAATCAAAACCGTTCGCGTTGCAACTATCAAAGTTGTGAGCGCCCCAACAATGTTTGTCCAGTAATGAGTACTGCAACTGCGGTGGATTACCGCGATGAAGACTTTGCCAGAAGCGTTGCAACGTACTTTGTAGATATAGACGCAGCTGATTTAAACGCTATGCAACAAGATGGAGCCACTGCCATTGTGGATTTAGCAGGGGAGTACGAAACCATGGGGTGCAGCGTTAATACAGCGCTTAAAGCAAAGGTGCTGGGTCGCTTATCTGATATTCAAGTGCGCGACTTTGCACTGGGTTGTCACAGCGATGTGACGCTGGCACATTATGTGGCGATGTGGACAGATCTTTTATCCATCGCTCCTGCAAAATTCGTTGCCCCTGTTGCATCCTTGTGTGCCGCCATTACCTATGAGAGCGGAGATAAAGAAGGTGCTGCGCAGTACTTGCGCCGTGCCATTGCAGATGATGCGCGGTATTCACTTGCCACGTTGTTGCAACGCGTCTTTGCTTCGGGTTGGCCTGCAAACGCCTTTGCAGCAATGCGCGCAGACTTACACCCGAAAGTCTGCGCTTTAATTTTTAAGTACGAATAAGTATTTGATGCGGGCAGATTCATTTGTTACCCTTGCCAATAGGTCACGAGTTCTAGTTATAGCCCCAGCTTGCTAGACGGCAACCCTCCACCGCGGCGGGGTGCTCTGGGTGAAGACCTGGCAGGGTTTCTAATGAAACTGCTGCAAGTGCGTGAAGGAATTAATTACTGTGTCTATTGATAAGAGATCACCAGAAGATCGTTTCGACGTGACTGGCGCTTGGCTTGAGGGCGATGATGTTGGCGATCGCGAATTTGTAAAAGTCGGCGACATAGAACTTGAAAGCGGAGAAGTTCTGCCCGATGTCACCATCGCGTATCAAAGTTGGGGCGCACTCAATGCTGCTCGCGACAATGCAATTTTGGTAAATCATGCAATGACTGGTTGGTCTGATGTGCCGGGGTGGTGGCCATCAATGGTTGGCCCTGGATTGCCACTTGATACAGATAAATACTTTGTTGTCTGCCCCAATGTGATTGGCGGATGCCAAGGCAGCACTGGTCCATCCTCGATTGCACCCGATGGAAAAAGATGGGGTTCACGTTTTCCACTTGTAACAATTCGGGACATGGTCGCCGGAGAAATCGCTTTCTCAGATGCAATCGGAATTAAGAAGTACACACTTGCACTCGGGCCATCACTCGGTGGAATGCGCGCTCTTGAATGGGCTGTGCAACATCCAAATCGCGTGGGTGCTATCTGCACAATTGGTTCTTCAGCTGTTGCAACAGGTGATCAAATCGGAACTGCTGCAATTCAAATCCGCGCAATCAAATCTGATCCATTTTATTTTGGCGGCGATTATTACGACAAAGATCGCGGACCTG
>JBEAYI010000020.1:0-9386 GCA_041159375.1 Actinomycetota bacterium | reverse complement strand
AGACAAGGTGTGCGAGTGGGTTGAATCTCGTTACAAGTCTCACTTTGCACCAATTATTGTTATTGCCGAAGGTGCTATTCCACAAGAAGGCGACATGATCACAAAGGATCAGACACTTGATGCTTTTGGTCACGTAAAGCTTTCGGGAATTGGCGATTGGCTTGCACAACAAATCGAAGCAAAGACAGGTAAAGAAGCGCGCACATCAGTACTTGGCCACATTCAACGCGGTGGAACTCCAACTGCCTTTGATCGCGTTCTTGCTACTCGTTTTGGATTGCACGCAATTACTGCAGCCCACGAAGGTGACTGGGGCAAGATGGTTGCACTTCACGGTACAAATATCGCTCGAGTCCCACTTGCAACTGCGACAGAGAAACTAAAAACAGTTGATCCTGCGCTCTACAAGGAAGCTGAGATCTTCTTCGGATAATTCGCCTGCGCGGATACCCCAAGGTTCTCTACCCTTATACCTATGACTTCAATCGACTCACTCTTCACACCTGGACTTGTTGCGGCGCAACAACCGCAATGGCCTGGTGGAAATGATGGCGCTGCAATTAAATCTGCAGTGCAAGAGTTGAAATCTTTTCCACCACTTGTTTTTGCTGGCGAGTGCGACGATCTCAAAGCACGCATTGCACTTGCTGCTGAAGGAAAAGCATTCTGGTTACAGGGTGGCGATTGCGCAGAAACATTTGCCGCAGCCACAGCTGATTCGATTCGAAATCGCATCAAAACTATTTTGCAGATGGCAGCAGTACTTCAGTACTACTCATCACTTCCAGTTGTAAAAGTTGGCCGTATGGCGGGGCAGTTCGCAAAACCCCGTTCGAATGATCTTGAAACGCGTGGGGATGTAACACTTCCGGCATACCGCGGGGATGCTGTTAACGATCTTGAATTTACAGAAAGCGCGCGCACCCCAGATCCGCAGCGCTTGGTTCGCGTGTACAACACATCTGCATCGACTCTGAATCTAGTGCGAGCATTTACTCAAGGTGGTTTCGCAGATCTACGTCGCGTACACGAATGGAATAAAGGATTTATCCGTGACTCATCCGTTGGAGATCGCTACGAAGAGATGGCTAAAGAAATTGGCCGAGCCCTTGATTTTATGAAATCTGCTGGTGTGGACCCAGAAGCATTCAAGTCTGTTGATTTCTTCTCAAGCCATGAAGCACTAATTTTGGAATATGAAAAGGCGTTAACTCGTATCGATTCTCGTACGGGCGATCCATACGATGTATCGGCGCACTTTGTGTGGATCGGTGAGCGCACTCGTCAATTAGATGGCGCACATATTGATTTTGCGTCAAAGATTAAGAATCCAATTGGCGTAAAACTTGGACCGAAGTCAACAGTTGAAGAAGCTCTGACTCTGATTAATCGTTTAGATCCAGATCGCGAACCTGGTCGCCTCACATTTATTACTCGTATGGGCGCTTCAAAGATTCGCGAAGTTTTACCCGCACTTGTTGATGGCGTAACAAAATCAGGTGCAAAGGTTTTATGGGTATGCGACCCAATGCACGGAAATACTTATGAAGCACCATCTGGTTATAAGACACGTAAATTCGATGATGTTATGGATGAAGTAAAAGGATTCTTTGAAGTGCATAAGTCACTCGGAACCCATCCTGGTGGAATTCATATCGAATTAACTGGTGATGACGTAACCGAGTGTGTTGGCGGCGGAGAGCAGATTTCTGAATCTGATCTAGCTTCTCGCTATGAAAGCGCGTGCGATCCAAGGCTAAATCACTCTCAATCACTTGAATTAGCATTTTTAGTTGCGGAGATGTTGCGCGACCGCTAATTTAGCGGTGTGCCACTCCTTCTTACATCGCACAAAACACCCATTGGTACGTTAAATCTCATCGCACATGAGGATGTTTTACTTGGAGCTAATCTTTCGACAGTAAGTGCACTCAAGGCATCTTTAGATGACGAGGATAGAACTCGTGAATTTAAAGAGGTTAAATCAATTCCCGTGATTTCAGATCTAATTAAAGATTATTTCGATGGCGATCTGAGCGCATTGAACGCGATAAAAGTTAGACAACCAGGTGCGCCATTTTCTCAAGCCGCATGGAAAGCAATGCGAAGAGTTAAAGCGGGCAAGACATTGTCATATGCAGACTTAGCCGATCGTGCGGGTTCACCGGCCGCAGTCCGTGCAGCAGGAAGTGCGTGCGCTAAAAATGCAATTGTTTTAGTTGTTCCGTGTCATCGAATTGTTAAAACCGGGGGAGCACTCGGTAATTACGCTTACGGTTTAAATAAAAAAGAGTGGTTACTACGCTTTGAGGCAGCGCTTTAAGATTTCAATTGATTCATCTGTTTGCGCATCATCAAAATCTAGGTGAGTTACAAGGCGCGCATACTTTGGACCCAGAGCGCTGATCCACAATCCGTTTTCTTTACACTTTGCAGCAAAATCCGCGGCGCTGAAAGCGAAGTTTGCAAGATCTAATCCAACAATATTGGTTTCAACCGTTGCAGGATCGATCAAGGAAGAATCAATAGCAGCAAGGGCTAGTGCAATTTTCTTTGCACGTGCATGATCTTCGGCAAGACGATTAATGTTGTGATCGAGAGCGTAATGACCTGCTGCAGCAAGAATTCCTATTTGCCGCATTCCGCCGCCATAACGTTTGCGCCATACACGCGTGCGCGCAATCATCTCTTTGCTTCCAAGGACTAGCGAACCAACCGGGGCGCCTAATCCTTTTGATAAACATACGCTGATGGTGTCGAAGTATTTTCCGTACTCTGAAAAAGCTACTCCACTTGCAACATGGGCATTCCAGATGCGCGCACCATCTAAGTGAAGGGCTACTCCTATTTCATCTGCACCTTTTTTTAGGGCTGCAATTTCAGAAATCGGTTGCACTGTTCCGCCACCAAAGTTATGTGTGTTCTCTACTGCAATAGCTGTGGTTGAAACTAGATACGGTCCAGAGTTTGGACGAGCAATTTCTAACGCATCGGCTGCTTTAAGCAATCCATTTTTTGCTGGCCACGTGCGAGTCGTAATTCCAGAGAAAACCGCCGCAGCGCCAAGTTCGGCGCGAACAATATGAGAATTCGTTTCTGCGATTAACTCTTCACCCGGACCAACGAGTGAACGAATTGCTAATTGATTAGCGAGTGAACCTGTAGGTGAAAAGAGGGCAGCTTCTTTGCCAAAGAGTGAAGCAATTCGTTCTTCCAGTGAATTAACCGTTGGATCATCGCCGTATACGTCATCTCCAACAGGAGCCGATGCAATGGCATCTCGCATACCTTGTGAAGGTTTAGTGACGGTGTCAGAGCGCAGGTCGATTGCCATGGTTTATTTTCTCACGATTCCTTGATGACAATTACATACATTGCAATGACAACGAGCGTTCCACCAATGGCTGCTTGAAGAGTCAATCTCTCGCCGCCGAAGATGATCGCAAAAATCGCAGCAAAGACAACTTCCATTGTCAGAATCACGGCAACCTTTGTTGTAGTCAGATGGGCCTGTGACCACGTTTGAATCATAAAAGCCATCGCAGTACATATGACAGCTGTGAAAACTACTGTTGCCCAAACGCCCCAATCAGGTGGTGGCTTATATCCACCTTCTGCAACAGATGCCAAACCACTTAAGAGCGCACACATCGCAAGTTGGATAACTGTCATTGCGTATGCGTCACGTCCGGCACTCCACTTGCCCAGTGCAATGATGTGAGCACCAAAACCAAAAGCACTAGCTAAAACTAGTAATTCACCAAAACCAATTGACCAACCGTGCAATGAAAGAAGCGCCAACCCAACTGTTGCAAGGGCTACGCATCCCCATGTAAGTAAAGTGATGCGCGCTTTAAGAATTACTGCAGCAATGAGCGGTGTAAAGACAACGTACAACCCCGTGATAAATCCTGTAATTGCCGCACCAGTGCGCTCTAGACCAAGAGTTTGAAGAATGTAGCCAGCACCGAGAAAGAAGCCAGCAAAGGCTGAACGTGTGACTAAGTCTTTATTAAACAACTTGAAAACCTGTGGCCGTAGAATCACCATGACAACTACTGCGAGTGCAAATCGACTAAAGAGAAAGTTGTTAACGCTCTGTCGTTGGATTGAATCTTTCATGACCACGAAAGCAAGTCCCCACGATGCCGCAACAAAGAGCAGCGCCCACGGTGCCAATTTAATTCGAGTTGCGTGCTGAGTGCTCATCCGCGCAATTTCTTAAGCAGAGTTACTTCAGGACCGTGTTTTTCTTCTAAGCCAGGTGTTTCAAGAATCAGTGGAGCATTAGCTACGGCTGGGTGTGCCAATAACTCTTTGAAGGGATCTATACCAATGTGGCCATCTCCAAGATTTTGGTGCCGATCTTTAAGTGCTCCACAGACATCCATCGAATCATTTGCGTGCACCAATTGGAATCTTTCAATACCTGCAATTTCAATGAGCAAGTCAATAGTTGCAGTCATGCCACCCTTAACTGAGATGTCATGCCCGGCAGCAAAGACGTGGCATGTGTCTAGACAAATTCCAACGCGTGGGTGATACTCAAGCGCTTTCAAATAGTTTTCCAAGTCTTCAAGCTTTTTAACCAGAGACTGACCTTGTCCAGCGGTCGGTTCGAGAAGCAAGTACGGCGAATCATCATTGAGTTTATTGAGAATTGGCATCATGCCCTCGTGAATCTGCTTCCATGCTTGCTTGACGTTATCTTCTTTAACCGCAGAGCCTGTGTGAATCACTGAACCCAAAGCACCGATATCTGTTGCTCGCTTGAGTGCATATTGCGTTGCAGCTAAAGAGTTCTTATATGTGTCTTCAGTGGGTGAACCTAAGTTAATGAGAAATGGTGCGTGAACATACACTTCTAAATCTAATTCGGCAGCTTTTTCTTTGAACTCATTATCTGCAGCAATATTCGCATCTGGCATCGACCATTGACGCGGGTTTGAGGCAAAAACTTGAATTGCTTCGGCGCCAATTGTTCGCGCATATTCAATAGAACGCTTTGCCATTCCACCTGTAGTTGGTGTGTGGGCTCCGATACGCGGTTTCTTCACTGTTGATTTCTTCACTGGGGCTGGCATCGACCTAGCCTACTGTGATGGTAACAACGGTGCCACGTAGCACCTTCGCGCCTATCTTTGGAGATACATTCGTCACGTACTTAACGGTTTTCTTTCCAATACTTCGAACCTTGACTTTAAGTCCTAGATCTTTCAAGGTTGCCATAGCTTTGCTTGTTTCAATCGAATAAACATTTGGAATAAAGACGAATTTAGATCCCTTTGAAACCACCAATGTAATTGTTGAACCTTTCGGTGCGCTCACTACTCCAGATGGCGTTTGAGAAACTACAGCGCCAGCTGCAATCGTTTCACTATAGGCAAATGAACTTTCAACATTAAAGCCGGCTTCTGTTAATTCATTCTGTGCTTGATCCGCGCTTTGTCCAACGTAGGTTGTTAACGCAATTTCTTCGACACCCTTGCTCACAAGAATTGTTACCGGTGTATCACGCTTAACTTTTTGTCCATTCGATGGATTGGTCGATATCACTAATCCCTTAGGAATCGTCGAGTTGAACTCTTCAAGAATGCCCGCTGATTTCAGTGGTTGATTCGTCAATAACTTAAGTGCAGCTTCTGGAGTTAATCCAGTAAGCACTGGGATGACGTATCTCTCTTGTCCTTTAGAGATAACTAACTTAACGCTTCCACCAGCATCGATTTTGTCGCCACCGCTTGGATTAGATTCCAAGATTTTTCCAGCGGGGATTTCTTCATCAAAGCGGTTTTCTATCACTTCAGAGCGAAGACCAAGTGGAGCCAGCGCTGCACTAGCTTCTTCGATACTTGCTCCTACAACTGAAGGAACAACAATTCGCGAACCTGGACCAACTAGTACATACCATCCGCCAATACCGAGAGCGACTGCGAGCATCGCAGCAATAATTCGATTACGTCGAACTCGCTTGCTTACCCGACGCTTTGTGCCAGCGGTCATCTCGCGAATTGGTTTTTCTTGAGTGACTTCTTTTACTGGTTCTGGTTTTGATTTCTTCTTTGACCGTGATGGCTTTTCAGAAATTTTCTGCATTGGAATATCTAATTCAAGACTGAGTTGATTTCTCTTTGGATCAATTGAGCGTGCAATATCTTGAATCCCGGAGAGAAATACTCCTGCATCGCGCGGACGTTCATCCGGATTCGTACTTGTGGCCGAATAGATGAGGTCATCTAGTTCCTTAGGAATATCAGATCTGTGCTGACTTACACGTGGCACTCGATTATTCACATGCATGTAAGCAATTTGAATGGGGCTATCACCAGAGAATGGTTTTTCTCCTACAAGTAATTCGTAGGCAAGAATTCCAGTTGAATACACATCGCTACGTGAATCAGAGATTCCACGTTGAACTTGCTCGGGCGAGAGATATGAAACGCTTCCGAGTACAACGCTTGATTCTGCAGTCAGAGTGCTGCCAATTAACGCGCCATGAGCCAACCCAAAATCTGCAATTTTGATACGGCCATCATTGGAGATCAGGATGTTTTCAGGCTTGATGTCTCTATGGATAATTCCTAATTTATGCGCAGCAGCAAGGGCTCCTAGAATTGCAGTTAAGTATTGCAATGTTTGGGCGACGCCGAACTTTCCAGATTCATCTAAATACTCGCGAAGCGTGTGACCTTCAACCATTTCCATAACAATGAAAACTGCCGGCACTCCATTTGTGTTCCATCCTTGATCTTGTACCGAGACTGCATTGGGATGCGTGAGTGCGGCAGCTGCTTTTGCTTCGCGAATAAAGCGATTAACGAATGCTTCATCTTGCGCAAGATGCGGATGCATGATTTTTACAGCAACTTTTCTATCTAAGCGCGTATCCAAGGCTGAGTAAATGCTCGCCATTCCACCTTGAGCTATTTGGGAGATGAGCTGATAACGCCCATCAATGAGTTCACCAGATAGATCAGACACGTAGAAATCTTAGATAAAAGCCCTTAGATAGATGCATCTGGCGCGCCCAATTTATTGCGCAGTGATTATGAAATCCGCATTTTCTCTGGCTCCAGATTGTGCGAAATGCTCGCTTTGAATAACTTGCCATGCCTTCATCTGCGTAGCGATGTGATGGCCATCTCGTTCAAGTACCCGCTGTACGCCGAATTCGGGATCGATTTCCATCCATATCGTGATTGCTTTATGGGTGCGAATAACTTCTTGCGCACTGCCAACACCTTCGAGAATCAGTATTTCTCTTGGCTTAATTTCTCGGGCATCGCCATAGGAAGACGCAGCCCAATCATAAATTGGTAAAGATATTGATTCTTTCTTGGCATGTGCTTGTGCAATTCGCTCTAGATCACCAGTTAATTTTTCACCAAGAGCATTTTCCCAGCCATCATAAATATCATCGAGGCCAAGTAGGTTTACTTCACGATTTGTACTGAAGTAAAGATACAAATCTTTAGCCAGGGTACTTTTGCCGCTTCCGGCTGGACCATCAATTGCTATGAGATGTGGCCCAGCTGAAGCGATTAAATCAGTGAGCGCTTCGGTGAGATTCATACCAACGCTTCCAGCCGATCACAGCAATAACCGTGAACGCTGCGTACAAAAATGAAGTAAACCAATAGCCCAAGATGGCGTATTGAACAGTTGCCAGTAAATCAATTGCAAACCAGAGTGGCCACGCTTCATATTTTTCATAGACCATGATTGCTTGAGCAAAAAAACTACCAAGAAAAATAATTGCATCCGACCACGTCGCAGCAGCACCTGCGCTTTGCAATAGGGGAGTGAGTGCGAGGAATGAAATAACTAATCCAGCTGCCCAATACAAGCGGTGTTTTGTCGATAACGCTGATGGAGCGGCGCCTTTTGGTCCCCAGCCAAACCAACCCCAAATAGCTGCTGCAATGAAGACAATTTGCAGTGCGGCGCTTGCGAATAAATCTGCTTGATAAAAAAAGATCGCGTAGAGAGAACTACTCAGTGCCCACCATGGCCATGTAATTCTCTTTGCTGTCACACCGAGTCCGACACCAATAAAGGATGTGAGTGCTGCGATGAATTCAAGAATTGATACGTCATAGCCCCACGCAGTAAATAAAATCGTAGACATAATTGCAATCCCTTCCACGTCCGCATTACCGGACGGGTCAAGCGGTCGATCTGAATTTCAGACCCTCTCAGCCACAGTGGCTCCCGCGTTGCTAACTATAGGAGAAAAGTATTTATCTGGCAGCAATAGCGCGAATAAACGCTGGAAGTGCAACTTTTAATCTGCGGGCCGTTGAAGTTTTAGCGCGTTTATTAAAGACGTCGTAACCAATTTTTTCTACTTCATCAACGATTCCACAGTACAAAGTGCTGGCAGCCACGATGCATGGCCGGCTCGAGGCTTCTAGTAATTGGATTCCTGGTTCTGCTTGACGTTGAAGTTCGCGAACTCTTTCTATTTGAAACTTAAGTGCTGCAGTTATCTCTGGAGTCAGCTTCTTTGCGCGGAGCATTTCTTGTGTTACGCCAAATTGTGCGAGCTCATCTAGTGGCAGATAGATACGGCCACGATCTAAATCTTCACCAACGTCTCGAATGAAATTTGCTAATTGAAATGCAATTCCTAACTTCTTTGCAGGTTCGTATGCTGCATCAGAAAGTGGCCCTAAAATTGGAACCATCTGCAAGCCAATAACTGCAGCCGAGCCGTATACGTACTCCATCAGATCGTCGTACGTTTTGTACGTACCAACGGTTAAATCCATAGTCATTGAGTGCAAGAAATCCACAAAGTGTTGCTGTGGAATGTTAAATCTGCGCACGGTATCAATCAGAGCGGCACCAACATGATCGGTGCTTACTCCAGTTGAAATTGAAGCCAGAACCGAGTCGCCCCAACTTTTAAGGTGTGCAGCCTTTTCTTTATCACTGAGTGTGGAAGAGAGATCATCGACTATCTCATCTGCATATCGCGCAAAACCGTACAGAGCATGAACAAAAGGACGCTTATGCGCTGGCAGTAATAGTGTCGCCAGATAGTAAGTTTTTCCGTGCAAAGAATTAAGGCGCTTGCACTCTTCATAGGAAGCGCGCAGGACTGGATCCTTTATTCCAGCAGCATCTAACTCATTCATTTACTTAACAGGTCCGACGATTCTCTCTGCAGCTAGTCGACCTGAAATCAAAACCATTGGAACTCCGACGCCAGGTTGTGTTCCGGATCCTGTAAAGACAATGTTTTCAAATCCGCTTGCCATGTTACGTGGTCTAAATGGGCCTGTTTGGAAGAAGGTATGAGCACTTGCAAATGGTGCACCGCGCTCCATGCCTTGAGCTTGCCAATCAAGGGGAGTGGTCATTACTTCGGTTTCAATTCCGTC
>JBEAYI010000118.1:0-3604 GCA_041159375.1 Actinomycetota bacterium | reverse complement strand
GTCCAATAAAATCGCTCAACGTTTTTGGACGCAGTGCATGCTCTGCCGCACCATCATCACTTCGAAGCGCTGGAGTTACTAGGCGATCATCTGGTGTCATTTTTTACCACTCTGCAGAGCCAACTTGAGTAACTCGCCTAACTCCATTGAAGCAATGTCTTCCTGAGAAATTGTTGATAAAACCGAATTGATTGCGTCATCAGAATCTTTTGCAGAAAAACCAAGGGACATCAGCGCACTCGCTAATTGTTCACGCCATACAGGTTGGTGAGAAATTCTCTGACCGCCATGACCAAAATCCGATAATTTGGATTTAAGTTCAAGCACCAATCTTTGTGCACCTTTCTTGCCGATACCTGGGACTTTTTCGATTACAGAAATATTCTCGGTGTTCACAGCCTGAGCTAATTCTGATGGTGTGAGCGCTCCCAAAATAGAGAGCGCCACTTTAGGGCCGATACCAGAAACAGTTTGAACTAATTCGAATAAAACACGAGATGCTTCATCGCTAAATCCATACAACGTCAGCGAATCTTCTCGAACCACTAGTGAAGTAAAAAGATGTGCAGGTGCGCCCATGGCGAGTGAAGAACTTGTATGAGCATTAATCAAAACATTCATACCTACTCCCCCAACTTCGATAATTGCTCTATCGGGAGAGAGAGATTTAACAATTCCACTGAGAGTTGCGATCATCGAAGTGCAGCCAATCTCTTCTTCTCGGCAGCCACCGCATTTTTAATCTTAGAATTTGCTCCACCGCGCCAAATATGACAAATAGCCAGAGCTAAAGCATCTGCACTGTCTGCGGGTTTAGGTATTTCTTGCAAATTCAACAATCTTTTAACCATTTCAGAAACTTGTGCTTTATTAGCGCGTCCTGATCCCGTGACTGCAGCTTTTACTTCACTTGGCGTGTGCATAAATACGGGAATGTTGTTTTGCGCCGCAACCAAGAGTGCAATACCAGCTGCTTGAGCCGTTCCCATAACTGTACGAACATTGTGCTGAGAAAAAACTCTTTCAACCGCAATAACATCGGGAGAATATTTCTGCACCCACTGAGTTATTTCGGAGTGCAGAGAAAGTAAACGATGATCTAAATCGTTATCTGCTGGCGTCATAATCACGCCAACGCCCTCCAGTAGCAAAGTCGAGCCAGGCGTTCCAGAAACGATGCCAACACCGCATCTGGTCAATCCTGGATCAATACCTAAAACTCGCATGTCGCTAGCCTAAGAGGTTGAGTGAAAAAATTAAGCCAGACTCGCCATTACTTCATCTGATACGTCTGCGTTACTGAAGACATTTTGCACATCATCTAGCTCTTCAATCGCATCGATTAGTTCGAAGACTTTGGTAGCCGATTCAGCATCTAAATCGATAGTCATCGAAGGAATGAAAGAAGAGTCAGCGGATTCATAATCAATTCCTGCGTTTTGAAGTGCAGTACGCGCACCAACTAAATCGCTAGCTTCGCAGATAATTTCAAATGATTCACCATTGTCTTTAACTTCTTCTGCACCAGCTTCTAGTACTGCTTCTAGAATCGATTCTTCTGTCGCACCCGATGCTTTATTGACGGTAATCAATCCTTTTCGGTGAAATAGATATGAAACAGATCCAGGATCCGCCATTGATCCACCGTTACGGGTTACGGCAACTCGAACTTCTGATGCCGCACGATTTCTGTTATCTGATAAACACTCAATCATGATTGCAACGCCTGCCGGGCCGTAACCTTCGTACATAATTGTTTCCCAATTAGCTCCGCCAGATTCAAGTCCTGCTCCGCGTTTAATTGCGCGTTCAATATTGTCAGCCGGCATTGAATTCTTTTTTGCTTTTGCTACTGCATCAAAAAGAGTTGGGTTTCCGTCCATGTCTGGACCACCATTACGCGAAGCTACTTCAATTGCTTTGATGAGTTTTGCAAAGTTCTTGGCACGACGACTATCAATAACAGCCTTCTTATGCTTTGTTGTCGCCCACTTGGAATGGCCGGACATTTAACACCTCACCTGAAAGTTCATGTAACGAATGGCTTACTTTATCGTAATTTACTCAATCTCCTACTTGCAGACTTTGTCTAAGAAATAGCGGTGCACGCTGTAGTCATCGGTAATTTCAGGATGAAATGCTGTGGCTAATAAGCGATCTTGACGCACGGCAACGGCATGGGAAATGCCATCGGAAGCTTCATAACTGGCCAAAACTTCAACGTTTTTTCCAACTTTTTCAACCCATGGAGCTCGAATAAATACTGCACGTATTGGCGCGTTAGAAATTGCAGGGGCCGAAATATCAGTTTCAAAAGAGTCAACTTGTCGGCCAAAAGCATTACGACGAACAGTGATATCTATTCCTCCAAAAGTTTCTTGGCCTTCCTTGGCTGCAACAATGTGGTCTGCCAACATAATCATTCCAGCGCACGAACCGTAGGTCGGCATACCTGCTGCAATACGTTTTTTAATTGGTGTAAAGATTTCGAATGTTTTCGCTAAAGATACAATCGTGGTTGATTCTCCTCCAGGAATAATTAGAGCATCAACGCTATCTAGTTCACTAACTCTGCGTACTTCTATGGCATCTACCTGGCAGTTAGCGAGAGCATCAATGTGCTCGCGAAAATCCCCTTGTAATGCAAGAACGCCAACACGCAAGTTTTTTGCTACCACGTTAATGCCAACCATCGCTTCACCAAGTCCGCGCGAAGCATCTCCAACAACCTTAGGATCATTGAAAAAAGTCGTAGCTTTCACACATGCAGAAGCACGTCGCTTTGGGTCTCCAGATTTAAAGATTCCAGAACCGATAAACACACCATCTGCACCCATCTGCATCATTAGTGCAGCATCGGCTGGAGTTGCAATTCCCCCGGCAGTAAATAGAACTACCGGTAGTTTTCCATTTGCTGCAACTTCTTTAACCAAGTCATATGGAGCTTGCATCTCTTTAGCTGCAACATAGAGCTCATCTTCGCGCATGGAAGTTAGGCGACGAATCTCTCCACCAATTTGGCGCATATGTGTCATCGCATTTGAAACATCTCCCGTGCCAGCTTCACCCTTTGAGCGAATCATCGCGGCACCTTCATTAATACGTCGAAGAGCTTCTCCTAGATTCGTTGCACCGCAAACAAAGGGAACAGTGAAATCCCATTTGTTGATGTGATTTGTGTAATCAGTTGGTGTTAAAACTTCTGATTCGTCGATGTAATCCACGCCTAAGCTCTGAAGAATTTGTGCTTCAACAAAGTGTCCAATACGCGCTTTGGCCATAACTGGAATAGAAACAGCGGCTTGAATCGCTGCGATCATGTCAGGATCTGACATACGAGCTACGCCACCTTGTGCGCGGATATCTGCTGGAACTCTTTCAAGTGCCATAACAGCAACAGCGCCAGCATCTTCGGCAATTTTTGCTTGCTCAACATTAACAACGTCCATGATGACGCCGCCCTTAAGCATTTCTGCCATACCGCGCTTAACGCGAGATGTTCCGCTTTCCTGTGCCATTACAACTCCCTATGTGAATAGGTGGCTAATACTACTTTGAAGTTGAAGTTGGCGCGCTCGCTACTTTGCGCGTGAAATCTGGCTCT
>JBEAYI010000019.1:0-9413 GCA_041159375.1 Actinomycetota bacterium | reverse complement strand
CTGGTCCAGTTGTTTTGGCAGTGATCTCTGTTTGAGCTCTCAAGGTATATACGAAAAGAACGGCCACGATTATAAATGGAATTACTGTGTAAAGAATTTCTACTGGAACGTTGTACTGCGTTTGTTTTGGAAACTCAGGTGAATCTTTCTTAAGGCGGTGAAAAAATGCCGGCCACAAAATAAGAATCAATGTAATTACACCAACAACGCCTGCTGCAATCCAGGCGCCTTGCCACAATGAGAGAGATTGATCGTTAACGCTGCTAACGCCTTTATCAAAACCAAGTCCAGAGACTTCAGAACAACTAGTTAAAAACAGTGTTGACGGAAGCAGCACCCCCGCTAGGGATAGAACTCTCTTCGTACGTGCGGACATAGGCTTAAGAATAGTGGGGCATTTCCAAAACGCACTCACCAGCCAGTAGCGTTCATCTGGTGGTACGGGTCACAGGAAATTTCCAGAGTGAGAGCCCTCTTCATCCAAAGGCTTTCGAGGTTCTCCATGCTGCCTTCGACAATGGGTGGGCAGATCCCAGAAAGCTTTCACAATCCGGATCCAAAGCCAACCAGGTGAAAAACCAAGCTATCGAATCATTGGCGGCCTCACTCAAAGTTCCCGTGGATTCAATTTTTCCATTTTCTTCGATGTCCCTCGGGTACTACGTGGGTCTTCAAGGATTGCTTTCAGAATCATTAACTCTGGTTCATGGAGCAACGGATCGCAAAGACATATTTGCAATTGCATCACGATGCTCTCATCACGTTCTACCAAGTGCTCTAGATGGAAAACTTATTTCGCCAAGCCAAAAATCACGCAACTCAGTTCTCGCTCTGTCGGTAGCTAATGCCGAGACTGGAGTAATCCAAGAGTGCGAGGAAATCATCCGTAGTGTTAATCCAGACCGAATTTTCCTAGATGCAACCGCAAGCGGTATCCGTGTGCAAGGCATCAACAATTATTCAACAGCAATTTTTGATAGTCGCTCCTGGTACGGACCGAGCGAACTTGGATTGTTAGTCATCAAAGACAAATCACTGTGGAGCAATCCACTTCCCCATCTCAATGCAGCCCATCCAAATTTTGAAGCGTCTCTTCCTCTCTTGCTGGCAAGCGCTGTAGCAATGGAGAATTTTTCATCTGAAGTCGAAGAAGCAAATATGCGTGCACGCAAGTTCAACTCAGAACTCCGTGAAGGCTTTGCCCAGATCCCAGATGTGGACATTGCAGGTTCATTAGATTCCAGTCTGCCCCATCTACTCAGCGCCTCTTTTTTGAATTGCAATGGCGAAGAACTCTTACGTGGAATTCAAGGTGATGGATTTAGTGTTGATTCTGGTTCTGCGTGTACGGCCGATAACTTGGAACCCAGCCACGTCTTGGCGGCAATGGGAGTTTTAACTCATGGAAACATTCGAATAACAATTCATCCTGATGCCACTCAATCTGAAATTGATGGCTTAATTTCATCTGTTAAAACCAATGTGGAGCGTTTGCGAGCATGATTGAGATTGATGCTCGTGGTTTGCGTTGCCCTCAGCCAATAATTGAACTTGGAAAACAGATTTCAACAATAAACAGTGGGGATCAAATCACTCTATATTCCGATGATCCAGCCACAGAACCTGATTTGAACGCCTGGTCTCGAATGACAGGAAATAAATTTTCTAAGATTGAAAATGAGAAGTTTCTTATTACGAAAAACTAGTTTAAATGCGCGCTAATTTCTGAGGATGCTGCATCTCCATAGGCACTCTTGAAACGTTCGATGAATTGTTCTGATGTAAATCGATACTCCTGGGTGCCTTTAGTTTCAATCACGTAGGTGGCAATCATTGCTCCGAGTTGTAAACATCTCTCGTGAGATAGCCCCCAAGCCAGACCTGCTATGAAACCAGATCGAAACGAATCTCCGACACCCGTTGGGTCGATTTTGGCTTTCTCTTTCGGGCAGAGGATTTTTATTAACTCGCCACCTTTTGATTCAATCCGAGCACCTTTTGAACCTTGTGTAACAACTCGATATTTAACGCGTGAGAGAATTTCGGCATCACTCCAGCCAGTTTTTTGAATCGCAAGTGCCAATTCATATTCATTCATGAATAAATATGCAGCACCATCAATAAGAGTTTTAATTTCTTCTCCTTCCATGCGAGCCATTTGCTGTGAAGGATCAGCGGCAAAAGCAATCCCACGTGCCCGTGCTACTTCGCTATGTCGCATCATTGCTTCGGGATCATCAGGTGAAATAACAATCAGATCAAGTACTCCGGTCTTGTCCATAATTGGATCTAATTCGATATTTCTTGCCTCGCTCATTGCGCCAGGAAAAAATGAAGCTATCTGATTGAGCTCAGTATCTGTTGTGACCATGAAGTGAGCGGTAAATAGCTCTGTTGAAATTAACACATGCGATGTATCAACACCGTGACGTGAAAGCCATGCTTCGTAATCTGCCCAATCTTTTCCAACTGCCGCAATTAAAATTGGATTGATTCCAAGCATCGCCATTCCAAAGCAGATGTTTGCAGCGCATCCACCGCGGCGGACTTCTAGATCATCTACTAAAAACGAAAGAGAGACTTTTTCGAGAGAACCTGCGACTAATGAATCTGTGAATTTTCCAGAGTAGGTCATTAAGTGATCAAGACCCACAGAGCCAGCAACACCAATTCGCATGGCGTGATACTAGTTAGGGAATGGCTTAGTTAAAAGAATCGCCACAGGCGCATGAGCCCTGAGCATTTGGATTATCAATTGTGAAGCCTTGCTTCTCAATTGTGTCCACAAAGTCAATTGTTGCGCCAGACAAGTAAGGATCGCTCATCTTGTCTGTTATGACTTTAACGTTTCCGAATTCCCGGACAATATCTCCGTCAAGATTACGATCATCGAAATAGAGTTGGTATTTCAAGCCAGAGCATCCACCAGGTTGTACGGCAACGCGAAGATTTAAATCATCGCGCCCTTCTTGCGCCAATAGTGCGGCAACCTTTGACGCCGCGTTATCGGTAAGAAGGATTCCTGCTGTAGTGCTTGTCTCTGTGCTCATGTTCTCTCCCTTTCGAGTACGTGCTAAGCCTAGCGACCTGTTGGAGTCTGCGCGACATGGACACTGATTATGAGAGAGAATGTCATCGTGAATCTGAGTGATCTCTTACTACTTGGACAAGGTAGTGACCTTGCCAGCGAACGTGGCGTCTCCTGTGATGGGCAACTTCCTGCAGCCAGTGATCCTGACTTAGTCGCTCGCGCAAGAGCAGCCCGCAAAGCACTTGGTTCAGATGTTCTAATCCTTGGTCATCACTATCAACGTAACGAAGTAATCGAATTCGCAGATATCACGGGTGATTCATTCAAGTTGGCTCAAGAAGCGGCTAATCAAAGCTCTGTCGAAAACATTATTTTCTGTGGGGTGCACTTCATGGCAGAGAGCGCCGACATCCTTACATCCGATAAACAAAGAGTAATTCTTCCAGATCTTGCAGCAGGTTGTTCAATGGCTGACATGGCAACAGCTAATCAAGTAGCGAAGTGTTGGTCGGAACTTCAAAGTATTGGAGTTGCAGAAAAAGTCATTCCAGTTACATACATGAATTCTTCTGCTGCAATTAAGTCATTTACAGGCGAACACGGTGGAACAATTTGTACGTCATCAAATGCAGAAGCTGCAATGAAGTGGGCATTTACTCAAGGCGAAAAAATTCTTTTCTTACCTGACCAACATCTGGGTAGAAACACCGCAGTTCTTTCTCTGGGTTTAACTCTTGATGACTGCGTGCTCTGGAATCCATGGAAACCAATGGGCGGTTTAACTGAAGAGCAAATCAAGAAAGCCAAGGTAATTCTCTGGCGTGGTCATTGCTCAGTTCATGGAAGATTCTCTATAGAGAGCGTCGATGAGATTCGTAAACGCGTTGCAGGAGTAAAGGTTTTAGTACACCCAGAATGTACTCATGAAGTTGTTAGTGCGGCAGACCAAATTGGTTCGACAGAAAAGATCATTCAAATTGTAAAATCTTCTCCGGCTGGTTCTAAATGGGCCATCGGTACCGAGCTGAACTTGGTCCAACGCATTTCACAAACTAATCCTGATAAGGAAATCTATTTTCTCGATAAAGACATCTGCTACTGCTCCACCATGAACCGAATTGATCTACCTCACTTGGTATGGGCAATGGAATCACTGGTTTCGGGGACCGTTGTCAATCAAATCCGCGTGGCACCGGATGTAGCTCGCTACTCAAAACTCGCACTCGAAAGAATGCTCGCTCTATAGTTACACCCATGCCTACCTCAAATGATTCATCCTCAAAAAAAGGGCGACCAACGCCTAAGCGCAAAGAAGCGCAATCAAAAAGAATTGTTTCTTCCCTAGCACCAGCTTCTTCAAAGGAAGAAAAAAAGCGCGCACGTGAACAATCTCGTGCTGCTAGAAATGCTTCTCGTATTGCTTACTTACGCGGCGATGAAAATGCATTACCAGTTCGCGATAGAGGCCCAGCCAGACGTTATGTAAGAAACTTAGTTGATTCACGTAAATCAATTGGTGAATATTTCCTACCGATTATTTTTGTAGTTTTGCTGCTTTCAATTTTTCCGGTTAAAGCACTCCAATTTGGTGGAATTGCATTGATGTACGCGGTGCTTCTTGCAGCTGTTGTAGACGGAATCTTCCTTTCTCGCAAAATTAAGCGCGAAGTTCGAAATCGTTTCCCTGACACCGCTACAAAGGGACTAGGGCTTTACGGCTGGTTGCGTTCAACGCAAATGCGTCGACTTCGTACTCCACACCCACAGGTGAAACCTGGAGACACCATTTAGTTCGAAATTATTGCTAGCGAACGTGTGATTGAACAAAGGGCAAAGTGACAACTTCGGCTTGAGACTCTCGTCCACGTACATCAATAACAACAACGGTTCCAAGAGTCACTGAAGAATCTAAGAGCGCCAATGCGATTCCGTTTTTTAACGTTGGCGAAAATGTTCCCGAAGTTACGATGCCAACCTCAATTCCATCAGAATCTTTGACAGTCATTCCCGCACGAGGTATTCCGCGATCAAGTGATTTCAAACCGTGCATGAAGCGTCGTGGACCATTTGTTCTTTCTCCACGAAGAACGCTATCTCCTGCAAATTTTTCTTTCTTCCAACCCACTGCCCAAGAAGCACTCGCTTGAACTGGAGTAATCTCCAATGAGAGTTCGTGACCATGCAATGGGTATCCCATTTCCGTGCGCAACGTATCTCTAGATCCCAATCCACACACCAAGCCATCTAAAGGTTTAATTGCGCTAACAAGCGCGTCCCAAACTTTTTCTGCGTCACTCCATCGAGGTAGTAACTCAAATCCAAATTCACCTGTATATCCGGTGCGACATAAAATTACATCACACTGAGCAATTTCTACATGTGTAAAGCTCATGTAATCAATAGTTGGAGAGATGCCTAGCGATTCTAGAACTTTTGAAGTTGCCGGACCTTGCAATGCGAGAACTGCATAATCATTATGTAAATTCTTAATTTCAATACCAGATATAACTTGAGCACTAAGTGCCGCAACTACATCAGAAGTGTTTGATGCATTTGGTACCAAGAAAATATCATCTGGTGAGTTCCGATAAGCAATGAGATCATCAATTACCCCACCTTTGTCATTGCACAACATTGTGTACTGCGCCATTCCATCGGAAATTCTGTTCAAATCATTAGTGAGAATTCCATTAAGAAAATCTAAAGCGCCTGGGCCTTTGACACTGGCTTTACCTAAATGCGAAACATCGAATAGTCCAACTCTGTCTCGTACAGCAGAGTGCTCGGCAAGAACGCCTGCCGCGGGGTACTCAATTGGCATCAACCAGCCACCAAAATCTGCCATCTTGGCTTGAAGGTCTATATGCTTTTGATGGAGAGGCGAATTTTTCACAATCACAACCTACTCCCAGACCAACAAAAGTTGCTACAACCGATAACCTGTGCGCCTTATAGAGTTTCGAGAAATGGCACAACGCGACAAAAAGGAGAAGCATGTCCTCGCTAAAACTTACCGATGGCGCGGTAACAGATGGAGTTCTAGTTCTTGGGCTCTCTTTTAACCCGAACAAAGCTTCTGCTTTAACTATCGAATCTGGAACCGTAACTATTGATACTAGAACTCTGCTCGCTCAACTCAAGGAGCTTGGCGCAACAGGTAAGAGTGATGAAGTAATAAAGATTCCCGGAACTCGAACAAAACTGATTCTTTTTACGGGTTTAGGCATCACAAGCAACAATTATTCCCATGAAACTCTTCGTCGCGCAGCGGGCGCAGCTGCAAGGGCACTTGCTGGAAGCAGTGAAGCTACCTTTGCCTTACCTGCAACTGATATTGCATCCGTTGCCGCCATCGCCGAAGGCGCCGCTTTAGGTGCATACGCATTTGATGAATTTCGCGGATCCACAAAATTGGAACGAAAATTGCCGCTGGCATCAATTGCTATCCACTCTAAGTTCTCTAAAAAAGTTGAAGCAAAGAGCGCCTTAAAACGTGCGCAGATAATTGCTCAGTACACACACTTAGTTCGAGATTTAATTAATACTCCCCCATCACATCTCACACCGGATTCATTTACAAAAAAAATTTCTGCAGCCGTTAAAGCAGTGGGCGGATTTTCATCTTCGCTAAAGGTAAGCATTTTGAACGAGAAGCAACTCAAGAGCGGTGGCTACGGCGGAATTATTGGAGTTGGTCAAGGTTCAGCAAACCCTCCCCGACTTCTTCACATTACTTACTCCCCAAAAAAATCACTTCGCACTTTTGCCTTTGTGGGCAAGGGAATCACCTTTGATACAGGTGGTCTTGCGCTTAAACCGGCCGCAGGTATGGAAGCAATGAAGTCAGACATGAGTGGAGCAGCCGCTGTCTGTGGCGCAATACTTGCGATAGCGTCTTTGAAATTGCCCGTAACGATTCATGCATGGGCGCCACTTGCTGAAAATATGGTCAGCGATAATGCAACACGTCCGAGCGATGTCATCACCATCTATGGTGGCAAAACTGTGGAAGTTTTGAACCCAGATGCAGAAGGTCGACTTGTACTAGCAGATGCGATTGTTAAGGCCCAAGAGACGAAATCACTCGATGGTCTAATTGATGTTGCCACACTCACTGGTGCACAAGTTGTTGCACTCGGCACTCGCACCAGTGCAGTAATGACAAATAACGAAGATTTCAGCACTCGATTTATCTCAGCTGCAAACGAAAGTGGCGAAGCATTTTGGCCAATGCCTCTTCCGCAGGAGTTACGAGCATCTCTAGATTCTCCAGTTGCTGATTTAGCAAACATTGGAGAACGAATGGGTGGAATGTTGGTTGCTGGTTTGTTCTTAAAAGATTTCATCAAGCCTGAAGTTCCATGGCTGCATCTAGATATCGCAGGTCCGGCATATAACGAATCTGCTCCACATGGATATACCCCTGTTGGCGGTACTGGTGTGGCGCTTCGCACACTTCTGCGCTTGGTTGAAAATTCGATAATTCGGTAACTAGCCCGAAGGCTGGCAAGATAGGACCAGGGCGTAAGCAGCCCCAGATGGTGTGCCTTATGACTGTGGGAGGTTTACGCGAGTGGCTCAATTCGATCTAGTAATTCTCGGCGGTGGAAGTGGCGGCTATGCGTGCGCACTTCGAAGCGCGCAACTAGGTCTATCAGTAGCACTTATCGAAGTAGACAAACTCGGTGGCACATGTCTTCACCGTGGATGCATCCCAACTAAAGCTCTTTTGCACTCAGGTGAAATTGCAGATGGCGCACGTGATGCCAATCATTTTGGTGTGAACGCGCAATTCTTATCAATGGATATGCCTGCAGTTAATTCTTATAAGGATGGCGTCATTGCGCGTCTTCATAAAGGTTTGCAAGGTCTTGTTAAATCTCGAAACATTACTTACATCGAAGGTCACGGAAAATTGATTTCCAAAGACACCGTTGAAGTAAATGGCGAGAAATACACCGGAAAAAATGTTGTCCTCGCTACTGGGTCTTACGCCAAAACTCTTCCGGGTCTTGAGATTGATGGAAAGAAGATCATTACTTCAGATCATGCAACAAAATTGGAATACGTTCCAAAGAGCGTCATCGTTCTAGGTGGCGGAGTTATTGGATGCGAGTTTGCTTCCGTTTGGAAATCCTTTGGTGCTGAAGTAACCATCATTGAAGGACTTTCTCACCTGGTTGCACTCGAAGATGAGTCATCTAGCAAGCAACTAGAACGTGCCTTTAGAAAACGCGGAATTAATTTCGAACTTGGCGTGCGTTTCCAGTCGGCGTCAATTAATGGCGATTCGGTAACAGTGACGCTAGAAGATGGAAAAACATTTAGCGCTGATGTTCTTTTAGTCAGTGTCGGTCGCGGACCAGTATCTGCAAACCTTGGTTATGAAGAACAGGGAATTTCTATGGATCGCGGCTACGTTTTGGTTGACGATAAGTGTCGAACAAATGTTCCTGGTGTTTGGGCAGTTGGCGATCTCATCCCTACTCTGCAATTGGCGCACGTTGGTTTCGGTGAGGGAATCTTGGTAGCCGAAGAAATTGCCGGACTTAACCCACGCCCAATCAATTACGACGGAGTCCCCCGCGTGACATATTCCGAACCAGAAGTTGCATCTGTTGGTTTAACAACGGCCGTTGCGAAAGAACGCGGCTTTGATGTTGTTGAATTAAATTATGATCTTGCTGGAAATGGTAAGGCTCAAATTCTTCGTACCGCTGGTTCCGTAAAATTAGTTGCACAGAAAAATGGTCCAGTACTTGGAATCCACATGGTTGGCTCTCGCGTCGGTGAATTACTTGCCGAAGCTCAATTAATATTTAATTGGGAAGCAAGCGCCGATGATGTTGCTCCACTTATTCATGCACATCCAACACTTTCTGAAGCCATGGGAGAAGCACACATGGCACTCGCCGGTAAACCGCTTCATGCTCACGGATAATCTAGGGAGATCACAATGACATTCAGATTAACGATGCCGGCACTTGGCGAGAGCGTGACAGAAGGAACTGTTACACGTTGGTTAAAGTCCGAAGGCGATCACATCGCAGTGGATGAACCACTTCTTGAAGTTTCTACAGACAAAGTTGATACAGAAATCCCATCTCCTGTTGCAGGAACACTGCAAAAAATAGTTGTAGGCGTAGATCAAACTGTTGCAGTTGGAGCAGACCTCGCCATTATCGAAGATGGCGCAGCAGCACCGGCAGCGCCAGTTGCAACACCAGCTCCAGTTGCAGCAACACCAGCACCTGCGCCAGTAGTACCAACTCCTGTTGCTCCTGCGGCACCTGTTGCTCCACCTGCATCAAATTCTGCGGGAACTGTTATTACGATGCCAGCACTTGGTGAAAGCGTTAGCGAAGGAACTGTTACTCGTTGG
>JBEAYI010000117.1:0-2746 GCA_041159375.1 Actinomycetota bacterium | reverse complement strand
CCAACATAGGGTTAAGTCTGCCGTATTCGCCTTGCTTCTCGCTTGTCATAGCGGTGCAACCCCCGTAATACGCGGAATTCTAAATGTCTGCATCTCGCCTGTTCCGTGGTCTCTGGCAATAAGTGAACCAGCAGAGATTTTGAGTGGATCGATGATGCGATGAGAAACGGATCCATTGTTATCGGCATAACCAATTGAGAGTGAACGTTGTTCTTGGATGTATTTCAACAAAACATCAAGAGTTTCATTTGCAGTTGTACGTGGCAGTGCACCGAGTGCGTTGTTTGCAATATTTCGAAGTGTGCTCTGCTTGTGACTAGATTTCTCGCCAACTCGAATCGAGCGAATTGCTGCACTCAGCGCAGCATCAGTTGGAACTTCTAGCTCGCCGATAATTCGTGGTGGACGTGGCTTGGACTGTGCGCGAGATGAACGAGGACCAGTAAGCAACATTCCATTATTTGTTTCTGCAGCAGGTAAATATCCTGCGCTTCGCAATACGTTCATGACGTCGTGGGCATCCATGTCACAAATCATTACTTCAGGCGCAATTCTACGAAGAGACAAAATATCTAAACGCTTGTCGCTAATGATTTGAGTAATCAGTGCAGGATCTTCACATCGAATAAATGATGAAGTGTTACCAACGCGAAGGCGACCGTGCTTTTTGGCAACATCAGAGATTAAGTATTCAAGTGGTTGTGGAATAGGCGTCTTAGAAGTTTTGCGCAAGAACTCGATGATTTCATCGCCAGTTTTACCGTGATCTAATCCGCGACGAATAGTTGCATCCGTAAATCTGTAAACAGTTGCACCACCGCGACTTTCGATATCACCAATGATTGCAAGTACTGCAGCAACATCGTGCACGAGTGGTCCTGGTGCAATTGCGGTGTTATCACTCTGGATAAGAATGTGATCAACAGGTTGTGGCAGGTCAGCATCAATGATTTCTAGATCATCACCAGCTAAGAATCCAAGTCCATATTTAGAAATTACGCCTTGGCCAGTGATTCCTAGCCACTCTGCTTCACGAAGAGTCCACTGCACCATCTCTTCTTGTAATCCTGGATTTCGCTTTGATGGTGCGCACCACTTAACTAACTGGGTAAAACTTGTTACATCTGGTGCAATGTTTTTGTTCTCTGCCAATAACTGCAGCACCAATGCACGTGTGCTTGCCGCGTTGACTCGATCGAGTTCTGGGCCGAGAGCAGCTGTGTTTTTGGATTCAGCGCGACCGACTAGTCCGCTCACTCGTGAAGTGATTAGCCACGGAGCAGCAATTGCTTGCCAACGCACAGATGGCTTTTGAGTAAGCCAGATATCAAAGTTATTTGTTGGCAAGATTTTGTCATCGGCATCAATAGTTACAAGCCCTGCAAGATAAACAAGTTCTGCAACGAATGCCGCACAGTTTTCATCGATTCCCATATGGGTTGCAATAATCTTTAAATCACGAACACCTAATCCACCTGCACGAAGTGCATCGGCTGGTTCTTGCGCCCAGTACTCGAGAATTTCATCTGCCCATCGCAAAACAGTTGCAACGTTGGCTATTGCAGCTAGTTGAACACTCTTTGCATCGCGCGTACTGCCCTTAATTTCCGGCGGCGTGACGTCGCGTTCTTTGTGCACTTTGCCACCACGTAGATAGATACCAACTTCTCGCGGAAGAATCACTGTGCGCTGATCTAGTGGAACCATAAAGTTTTGTTCTAGTAACCAGGTGACACCTGGACCAGGATTTTTAATGTCGCCAACGCTTCCACGTGGTGGTCCCCAGATAAGTCTTTCTAATACTTTCTTAGCTGAATCTGGTGCTTCATCTAATTTCTTTAAAGTTAGTTTTGCCATGCTGGCAGGTCCTAGACCTGCGATTTCACTACCTAATACTTCGCGCACTGAATTTGGCAATCTCATCCCATCTTCAGATGGATAAACCAATCCGCGTGCAATTAACTCCGGAAGTGCTTCAACTGCTGCTTTTTCAGTAACTGCAACAACTTGTTTTTCACTAAATGGTTCATTGATAACGGCGCACGATTCGAGAACTTGAAACTGCCATTGATTAAGTGCATCAATTGCTCTGGCAAGACTTGGCGCACTACATGCGCGCACCGCAAGGGATGCGATATCTGATGGAACAGGTGAGATGAGATCTGCTCTCAAAGTGAAGAGCTCCAAAAGGGCAGCGTCATCTACGGAACGTAGATAGTCGGTAAATGAACGCATTTGCATAACTTGCCTACATTACAGGGGTTTAGATGGTGCTGTGAAATCGAGTTAGCGTGAACGCCTGCCTGGTGCCAACCAAATACCAGCAGCAGCGAGTCGTGAAACAGTTGGGCCAATAATTTTGATGATGAAGCGTGCTCTACGAAAATCGTGAATAGGCCAACCTTCAGCGAGTGCGCGCAAACTTAAAATTGCATCAGGATTAATTGCTGATGGATGTCCGACAGATTCAAGCAATGGAAAATCATTATGGCTATCAGAGTAGGCATAACACTCGGAAAGATCGAACCCTTTTTCTTTTGCAAGAGCTGAAATGGCAACTGCTTTTTCTTTTCCGTGCAATAACTTACCCAACATTGCTCCGGTGTACTTTCCATCGCGAACTTCAGCTTTACTACCTAGTGCGCCTGTAAAACCTAAATTTTTTGCAATCAAAATAGCCATATCTTCTGGCGCAGCAGTTACGAGCCAGACTTCTTCTCCGGCGTTTAAATGCTTTTGTGCAATG
>JBEAYI010000116.1:0-3574 GCA_041159375.1 Actinomycetota bacterium | reverse complement strand
TAATTGATGTGCCAAGCAAGGAAATCGCACGGGCTTTAGCTTTTGATGGATCTAAAGCCTGTAACCGAAAAGTTGAGCTTAGAGAGTTCTTTAACTAAGTAGCTTTACTTTCTAGCAACCACTTCTTTCGTTCGCGCTCCGGAAACTTTTCAATTGAGTATCTCAACATTGTGCGAGGCATTTCGTGCGAATGGGCAGAAAGAAAGTTTCTGAGGGCGATCCCATTGAGTTTGCCTGCTTCACGTAAAGCCCAGCCAACAGCTTTATGAATTAGATCATGTTTGTCGTGAAGCAATTTCTCTGCAATTTCGAAAGTTGGTTCGATATCTCCTGAGCGAATGAATGCAAAAGTAAAAACCATCGAAACTCTGCGTTGCCACAGTGATTTACTCTTCGCCAGTTTGTAGAGCAATACGTATGGATCATCTGAATCAATCAAATACTCACCAATAATCGGGGCCGTGACATCAACTAGGTCCCAGTTATTGATGTATCCATCTGTCATGGCCTTCATATATAAATCGAAGAGTTTCTTCTTTGTCTTGCGCTCTTTGGCAGCTTTATATTGAAGAGTCAGAATGACCAATCCACAGAGACGAACTTCGTGAAATTTTGAGCGGACGAGAACATCAATCTCGTCCAGAGAAATTGCCTTATATTCCTTCGCAACCGTGCGCACTTGTGGAACTGTTAAACCAAGAAAAATATCGCCTTCACCGTATTGACCAGGCGCTGTTTGAAAGAACTTCTGTAAATCATGAGCTCTTCCTCGATTTGAAAGGGCTTGAATCTCTTTCACTACCTGGGTGGCGGACATACACCAATCTTACTTTTATAATTAAACATGGCCAAGATTTCGAAGTATGAAGAACTAGATGAAGAGTGGCGCGCTATTGGTCTTGCAGCACCTGCTCGTCGAGCACTTGTTGATGCGAAACTCTATAAGGTCTCTGACCTTCGAAAAATCTCGTTAGAGGATCTCACTAATCTTCATGGGATGGGTAAAAGTGCAATCGCTCGATTAAAAGTTGTGATGCACGGAAAGAAAATCACCTTTAGAAACTAGAGTCGACGCTATTATTTACACTTAAGTTATTACGGATGAGGCGGTTGCGATGTTTGAGGCAATAATTCTCGGCATCATCCAAGGACTTACTGAATTCATTCCTATTTCATCGAGTGCTCATATTCGACTCGCAGGTGAAGTTTTCCCAAACGCAATCGATCCCGGTGCAATGTTTACGGCAATTACACAAATTGGAACCGAGCTAGCAGTATTAATTTATTTTAGAAAAGACATCGTGCGAATCATTTCAGCGTGGGCTTCAAGTTTGACCGACAAGAGCGCGCGCAATCAAGACTCACGAATGGGTTGGTTAATCATTATTGGTTCATTGCCAATAGTTGTGATTGGTTACTTAGCACAAGATTTCATTGAAACTGATTTACGTTCTCTGTGGATTATTGCAACCATGATGGTTGTATTTGGTTTGATACTCGGGGCTACAGATAGGTTCGCTTCAAAAACAAAAGAACTTTCGCAGCTCACAGTTAAGCACGGCGTTCTTTATGGTCTAGCGCAATCTTTGGCACTTATTCCAGGAGTCTCTAGATCTGGCGCAACAATTGCAATGGGGCGTTTCTTGGGTTATTCACGCGAAGCGGCGCTGCGATATTCATTTTTACTGGCACTTCCAGCAGTCTTCGGTAGCGGTTTTTATCAATTAAAGAACGCATTAACAGATGATCAAGTTGCCGTGTATTCACTTTCCGAAACATTTGTAGCAACTGCGATTGCCTTTGTTGTTGGATATCTAGTAATTGCGTGGCTACTCAAATTTGTGACGACTAAGAGCTTTGCCCCATTCATCATTTACCGCGTCATCCTGGGCTCGGCACTCCTCGTTCTGCTTGCATTCGGCGTACTGCAACCCTAATCGCCCATAGAAATCCCTCACCAAGCTATTGGTAACTCTTTTTACTGGGTTTAGGCTTTGCCTATGTCTTTTACATCAGCCCTAGCAATCAAGCGCTTGCGCACAATCTTGAAGTTCGGTTCAACAGTTTTTGGACTGAGCGCATTGTTTTTACTCGTTGCTCCAGCAACATTTCTAGAGTTACTTAATCTAGATACTTCAGAGTCTCTTCAGTGGTCAATGCGTATGATCGCGATTACGTTGATTGCTTTAACGGGAAACATGCTTTCTGTATCCAGATTTGGAAGTGAGACAAGTGTTGTTTTCTCTGCCCGAATCATGGTTGTTTCAGCCGCAGCTCTTGGAGCATTGACGCTCTTGATACCAGCCGAATTTACGTGGTTCACAATTGCATATGCAGCAGTTGGATTCTTGTTTAGCGTGGCCTATTTGTCTGCGCTTTTGAGAAAATAAATGGGCGAGCAAATACGATCAGAGATTCTCGAAACTGGGAATGAGCAGGTTAAATCCGCTCGCATTGTTATCAACGCTCCAGCAGAGAAAATTTTTGCAGTTCTTTCAAACCCTCATCGCCACAAAGAGATAGATGGCTCTGCAACTATTCAGGAAAACATCAGCGGGCCTGATAAATTAATTTTGGGTTCTAAATTTGGAATGAAGATGCACCTTGGTATTGATTATCGAATTCGAAACACAGTGGTTGAATACAAAGAGAATGAATTAATCGCATGGCGCCACCTGGGGAGATGGATTTGGCGTTACGAATTAGTAAACATTGGGGCACAGACCTGCGCGCCTTTGATTGCTAAAGCCTGGTTATCTTTTCGCAAGGCATACCCTTGGACACAGAAAGCAGTCGCCAAAACTTTGGTTCGGCTCAAGTCCACATGTGAAGGATAAAAATGTTAAGGAAGTTAGCAGCTGAATTTTTAGGTTCTTTGCTGCTTGCATCAAGCGTTGTTGGATCGGGCATCATGGCGACGACCTTGACCCAAGATATTGCGATTCAGCTCTTTGTAAACACGATTACAACCGTCTTTATGCTCTTTGTAATCATCACACTTTTTTCATCTATCAGTGGCGCACACTTCAATCCGCTTGTGACGATTGTAGAACTTTTCTATAAGAGAATTACCTTTCAAGAAACAGCGTTATTTATTGTTATGCAGGTTATTGGCACCTCAGCGGGGGTTGTGATCGCAAACTTAATGTTTGATAAATCAGCGATTGAACCATCGACCTTTACGCGTAGCGGGAGTTACCTTTTTCTTGCAGAAGTGGTCGCAACCGCAGGACTGATTCTTAGTATTCTGCTCTTGCGTCATCAAAATAAAGGTTCGATGGCTGCAGTAGTAGTTCCTGCATGGATTGGTGCGGCCTACATATTTACTTCATCAACATCTTTTGCAAACCCTGCAATTACATTTGCCCGAAGCCTGAGCGAGTCTTTTGCTGGAATTGCGATTGAATCCGTGCCGATGTTTATCGTGGCGCAATGTCTTGTGTCAATGTTGTGGCCATGATGCCCGAACCCACAACACTTGCTGCCAGCAGCAAAGAACCTAGAAATTCAGCAGTTAACTTCTTTAACATTTTTATCCTTCACATGTGGACTTAAGTCGCACTAATGTTTTAGC
>JBEAYI010000018.1:0-17473 GCA_041159375.1 Actinomycetota bacterium | reverse complement strand
CTCCAACAGCTGCAAAATCATCTCCAGTAGCAGCATCTCCTCTTCGCGGAACAACAGTGACGATGTCACGTTTGCGCAAAGTTATTGCTGCGCGCATGGTTGAATCCCTCCAAGTAAGTGCGCAGTTAACAACTGTCATTGAAGTAGATGTAACAAAGATTTCTCGTTTACGTGATCGCGCTAAAGCCACATTCGAAGCTCGTGAAGGCGTCAAACTCTCATTCCTCCCATTCTTCGCTGTTGCAGTATGTGAAGCACTGAAGGTGCATCCAGTTCTTAACTCATCTGTCGAAGGTGATCAAATTACATATCACGGCGCAGAACATCTAGGAATCGCTGTAGATACCGAACGCGGATTACTCGTTCCAGTTATTCACAATGCTGGTGATCTGAACATGGGTGGTATTGCACGCAAGATTTCTGATTTAGCAGCACGTACTCGCGATAATAAGGTTTCGCCTGATGAACTTGGCGGTGGAACATTTACAATTACAAATACAGGAAGTCGCGGAGCGCTATTTGATACTCCAATCATCAACCAACCGCAGGTTGCAATTCTTGGTTTGGGCGCAATTGTTAAGCGACCAATGGTTGTTCGCGGTGAAGATGGTGGCGAAACAATTGCAATTCGTTCAATGGTTTATCTAGGTCTTTCATACGATCACCGAGTTGTAGATGGCGCGGATGCTGCGCGATTCTTGGTAACTCTTAAGGAACGTTTAGAACTGGGTGGTTTTGAATCGGATCTTGGTCTCTAATGCCAACAATGCAACGAGTTGCGATTACCGGTTCAACCGGTCTCATCGGTAATGCATTAGTTGGACACCTAAAATCTGAAGGTTACACAGTACAAAGATTAGTTCGCAGACCGAGTCGTTCCGCTGAAGAAATCACTTGGGATCCACAAGCAGGAACAGTAGATCTTGAGGCACTTGCAGGCGTTGACGCAATAATTCATTTGGCTGGTGCCGGAGTTGGCGATAAGCGTTGGACAAAGAAATACAAGAGCGAAATTCTAAATTCACGACTCCTTGGAACAACAACAATTGCCAATGCTGTTAATGCAGTTAAACCATCCGTGTTTATCAGTGCAAGTGCTATTGGTTGGTACGGCGAAACGGGTAATCGAGCTGTTGTTGAATCAGATCGCGCTGGCGAAGATTTCCTTGCTGCTGTGTGTCGCGAATGGGAAGGCGCAGCGGATTTAGTAAAAGATGTACGAACAGTAAAAATACGCACAGGTTTAGTACTTGATCCAACGGGTGGTGCGTTAGGTCGCATGCTTCCGTTATTTCGATTCGGATTAGGCGGAAAATTAGGTAGTGGCAAACAATGGTGGTCTTGGATCACTTTGCATGATCAAATTCGCGCAATAGTTTTTGCCCTGGAGAGCAAAATTGAAGGACCAATTAATTTAACTTCACCTAATCCAGTTACTAATCAGGAATTTACAGCTGGGTTAGCTCGTGCGCTTCACCGTCCAGCGTTGTTCCCTGCGCCCGCACTTGCGCTCAAAATCGCACTCGGAGGTTTTTCAACTGAGATTTTAGGTTCAAAGAAAGTTCTACCTCAAGCGCTTATAGATGCAGGGTTTGTTTTTGATTACCCACATATTGCTCCAGCACTTGCAGCACTAGTCGACTAATACTGAAAGGGCAGCTAAACGCCCTGAAAGCAACGCACCATTTTGCGACGGTGCACTCTTGTAGTCACCAGCAAGATAAATCGAATCCTTAACATGTGCGCCAGATGCAAGAGTTTTCTCTAAACCTGCAAGCGGCAAGGCGCTAGGTATTTCATATTTTGCAACAAGCTTCCAATTGCGCGTATCAACGCCGTACAAAATTGCTAAATGTCGGCGTATTTCAGATTCAGTGGCCGGAAGAATACTTGTACTTGATATCAAATTCTTTCCTGCAGGCGCATAGTCGGGCATCATGTTGGAGATGACCATCGTATTCACCACTGGACCACGATTCTGGCTATCGATTACAAGTGATTTGCTCTGCGATGGGCTCTCTTTTGTTGAGTGATACCACGTTGTGCAACCAACTAATTGTGGAACTTCCGTTAAATCCAGTAACTGAGCCGCAGTTGTTGCATCAGTTGCAACAATAATTGCATCTGCCTCAAATTTTCCTTTAGAGGTACTCACGGTATTTTTCTTAATTGAATTCACCTGAACACCGTAGCGAATATCGCTCACGCGACTTGCAAGAGCTTCTGAAAGGGATTTAACGCCACCTATTGGCAAACCTGAATTTCCAGTAACAAAATGTTTGATTGCTGTGCGACCGTATTCGGAGTTAACTAGCAATGGATCAGCCAAAAACACTCCGGTTAAGAAAGGTCGCAGGACTCGTTCATACGTCTTTCCTAAGCCACTATTTTTAAGTTCTTCTCCAACGCTTGCGGCAGGTTTGCTGACAAGAAGGTATTTTACAAGTCGAAGCTTTTCGAAAATGGAGCCAGTTTCTGAGTTAAACACTGAAAGAAACGCCGAACGTGGATCTCCAATTCGTATACGGTCTTCATTTCGAGCGACTTCAATGACTGCAGTTGCTGACACAAAGTCAATCTCCTTGATAATTCCAATTCGCTTAATTTCAGGATAATTTGCATTGATCAATTGGAAACCTCGATCACAAACAAAACCGTCGATTACATCACTTGTGACGCGACCGCCTGGGCGATCAGAACTTTCTAGAACTGTGACTGATATGCCTTCATTCTCTAAAGTTATAGCGGCACTGAGTCCAGACAATCCGGCGCCTACGACTATCACTTTCTTAACCATGTGAATTGATTTCTCGAGCCTTATCAATAATTTGAGCTACTGCGAGAATTTCTTCAGGTGAGATTGGCATAGCTGTTTTATTCACAATCGCTTCGTGTACTAAAGAGTAAAAAGATGCATAGTTACCTGGATCAGTTTTGAACTCTTCAACGGAGTCACCTCTGTGAATAAAAGCTTGAGAGGATGTGTCCTCTTCCCACTTCCCATCTTTTGGTGCCTTGCCTGCTCTCAAAAGCGCTTCTTGCGCATCAAGTTCATTAACAACAAATGCGCCTTCACTACCGATTACACGAAGACGAGGACCAGGAGCGCCAACCACAGCACTTGCTGAAAGAATTGATTCAACTCCGGTCTCATGTGCAAGAACCAAAACGCAATCATCGTCGGCTCCCCCGCGAACACTTCTAATTGATGACGATTTCAAATTCGCTGGCCCAAAGCATTCGATTGCAGTTGATATCAAGTGCGGCATTAGGTCCAACAACAAACCCCCGCCATCTTCCGGAGAATTGTTTTCTCGCCATGATTGCGAATTTAACTGCGGACGAAATCTTTCGAATCGCGAATCCATTCGAATTACTCTTCCGATCTGACCATCCCTGATGACTCGCTTTAAAGTTAGTATGTCGCTGTCCCACTTGCGATTGAAATAAGTTGTTACAGCAACACCGGCAGAATCGGCTGCATCGAGTATTTCTCGTGTTTGCGCAACGTTGATACCCATCGGTTTATCAACAACCGTGGGTATGCCTGCATTGATAGCAGTAAGCGCCTGCGACAAATGAACTTGGTTTCCCGATGCAATCACGATCAAATCAAGATCTTGGTCGCACAACTCTTCAATGGTGGAAACGATTTTTACTGTCGGAAAATCCTCTTTAGCATGACGCTTTCTCACATCATTTGTTGTTAATACGGCAGTAACTTCAAAATTCGTACCCGCCAAAATGGGGGCATGAAAACTGCGACCGGCTAATCCATAGCCTGCAATGCCGACCTTAAGTTTCATGCGCCCTACTTTTTAAGCTTGGAAGGCCACCAAATTTTTGGTCCAATTTCATGTACCAAAGCTGGAACCAAGATTGAACGAACGATGATGGTGTCAAGAAGCACACCGAATGCAACAGCGAAACCTAACTGCGCTAATGGCACCAATGGAATTAGTCCAAGCACTGCAAATGTTGCTGCTAGAACGATTCCTGCTGATGTAATCACAGCACCAGTAACGGTCAATCCCTTTATGACTCCCTTGCGTGTTCCGAGTTTGATTGACTCTTCACGTACTCGAGTCATTAAGAAGATGTTGTAATCAATACCCAGTGCCACCAAGAAAATAAAGGCAAATAGTGGGAAGGATGTGTCTCCCCCTTCGAAACCAAATACGTGATTAAAGAACAGAGCGCAAACTCCTAGTGTTGCAAAGTACGAAAGAACAACGGTGCCTAGAAGCAACGCTGCGCTGAGGATGCTTCGAAGAAGCAAGCCAAGAATGATTGTGATAACAATTAAAATAATTGGAATGATTGTTTTGTTATCGCGATCATTTGCACTTCGGATGTCATAAGAAACTGCGCTCGTTCCACCAACTAGAGAAGTAGGATCAGCTTGATGAGCGAGTCTGCGAATCTCAGGAATGTCATTTGATGCTTCCACGCTATCTGGAGCTTTTTCAAGAACTACGTTCAAAATAGCCTTGTTGTTGACGACCTTCATTTGAGGTACTGGTCCCCCTGGTATTGCAAAGCCATCGAGTAAAGGTGCAACAGAGGTAACTCCAGGAGCGATCTTCACTGCTGCTGCAACGGCATCTAATTTGTCTACGTCAACAACAATTTGTGTTGGGTCACCCTCTCCACCAGGAAAGTGCTTGAGCAATAATTTTTGTCCAACAACAGATTCTGGATTAGTTGTGAACGTATCAACTGTTCCAATTCCATCAGCCTTTAACGTTGTCGAAGTAAATGCGAACGCTAATAAAATTACTCCTGTAATTACCCACGCCTTACGAGGGCTGCGTTCGATTGTGCCTCCAACCTTGGACCATACTCCAGAGAGAACTTGGTCTTCACCATCGAATTCTGGACGTCGTGGCCAGAAAATCCAGCGGCCAAAGAGTAAAAGCAGCGCTGGTAATAGTGTCAAAATTGTAATTACAGAGCATGCGATGCCAATTGCACCAATTGGTCCAAGGCCGGCCGTATTTGTTAATTGACTAAATAAAAGTACAAGGAGTGAAATCGCAACTGTTGAGCCTGATGCAAGAATCGGTTCCCATACACCTTTATACGCAGCCCGCATCGCATCGAATCTGTTTTCATGTAGGTGAAGTTCTTCTCGATATCTGGCGATCAGTAATAGCGCGTAATCCGTTGCAGCTCCAATGACCAATACAGAAAGAATTCCTTGTGACTGCCCATCAACATCGATGATGTCATTTTTAGCTAATAAATAAACAATTCCTCCAGCAGTAGATAGCGCAAAGAGGGCAGAGAGAAGCGGAATAATCCACAAAATCGGCGATCGGTAAACAACAATCAGAATCAATGCAACTACTCCGAGCGTTGTTAAGAGCAATGTGGAGTCAATGTCTCCGAAAGCTCCAAATAAATCGCCAAGTAAACCGCCAGGACCTGTTACATAAGAAGTGAGATTATTTTCTTTCGCTAATGGCCCAAGATCTTCTCGTAGCGCTTCAACAATTGCTGGAAGTACTGGTTCTTCATTAGGAAGTAATTTTGTAAGTGAATTTCCATCAAGTGGCACATTTGCCAGAATCGCCTTGCCATCTTCTGATGGGAACGCGGTAATTCGTTGACCAGGTGCTAGATAATCTGCGATTTTTGCTGTTGTTCCAGCCAGAGTTAGTTCACCGATTGCCTCTAGATGAGAATTGATGGCCTGAATGCTTTTAGGTGTTGCTTCACCTTCGAATAGAACTAGGGCTGGAAAATTAAAGGAATCTTTTCCTGAGAAAGTTTGAATTAATTCTGAAGCTTGTGTTGCTTCAGCGCCCTTAGGAAGAAATGAAGAGTTGTTGTTCTCTTGTACGGATGAAAGCTTTCCGAATAGGGGTCCAAATACACCTGTTAGCAAAAACCAGATCAAAACTACGAGCATTGCTAAGGCAAAGGGTTTGCGGGACTTTACAGAGGTGCTAGATGACACGGCAGTTGGAACCTTTCATACGTATTTCGGCGAGGATTCGCGACTGGGCAAGCCTACCTTTAGGCTAAGAGTGTGGCAGCCACGACGACACTTGACCCCACAATGGTGGTGAAGAATTTAGCGCTTCTGGACTACAACCAGGCTTTGCTTATCCAACGCAGCACACATGAACAAGTCAGTGCTGGTGTTATGCCTAACACTTTGTTTTTTGTTGAACATCCATCAGTATTCACAGCAGGAAAGCGAACACTTGATGAAGAACGTCCTATGGATGGAACGCCAGTAATCGATGTTGATCGTGGTGGAAAAATTACCTGGCATGGTCCTGGTCAGATTGTTGGTTATCCGATTCTTCGATTAGCCAAACCAACTGAATTAGTTGGATTTGTCCGCGAGATTGAAAGCGCGTTGATTGATACATGCAAAGAATTTGGTTTAAATGTTCAGAGAATAAAAGGTCGCTCAGGTGTTTGGACGTGCAACGAGAACAATCCCAAAAAAATCGCTGCTATCGGAATTCGAGTTGCTAAAGCAACGACTATGCATGGATTCGCACTCAACGTGAATCCAGATCTTGGGGCATTTTCTCAAATTATTCCGTGTGGTATCGCCGATGCAGAAGTTACTTCAATTGCTCAAGAGCTACAGCGTGAAATCACTTCGCAGGAAGTGCTTCCAATTCTGGAGCGCAATATTGTTTCTACATTGGCTAAGGTGAGCGCATGACAATTGCACCTGATGGTCGCAAAATGATTCGAATTGAAGCCCGTAATGCGCTGACCCCAATTGAACGCAAACCTGAGTGGATAAAGACGCGTGCGAATATGGGTCCCGAGTACACACGTTTACGTTCGTTAGTTAAATCTGAAGGTCTTCACACTGTTTGCCAAGAGGCGGCTTGCCCAAATATTTTTGAATGCTGGGAAGATAAAGAAGCAACATTCTTAATTGGTGGAGAAAAGTGCACCCGACGTTGCGATTTTTGTAATATCGATACCGGAAAACCTGATCCCATAGATCGCGATGAACCGCGCAAAGTTGCCGAATCTGTAAAAGCAATGGGACTGAAATACGCAACGATTACTGGCGTCACTCGTGATGACTTAGAAGATGAAGGTGCCTGGCTATACGCCGAAACAATTCGTAAAGTTCATGAGTTAAATCCAGGGTGTGGGGTTGAAATGCTTGCGCCAGATTTTCATGCCAACTCTGATTTGTTGAACCAAATCTTCGAAACCCAACCAGAAGTGTTTGCGCACAACCTGGAAACAGTTCCTCGAATCTTTAAGAGTATTAGACCGGCATTTACTTACGAGAAATCTCTTCGGGTAATCACAATGGCTAGAGATTTCGGTTTAATCACTAAATCAAATCTAATATTAGGTCTTGGTGAAACACGTGAAGAAATTTCACAGGCTCTCGTTGATCTCCGTGGCGCTGGCTGCGACCTCATCACAATCACCCAATATTTGCGACCAACTAACCGACACCATCCAGTGGAACGTTGGGTCAAGCCAGAAGAGTTTGTTGAGTTAGCGGCCGAAGCTAAGGAAGTCGGTTTCCTTGGCGTGATGAGTGGTCCGCTTGTTCGTTCGAGTTATAGAGCTGGGCGCTTATATAAAGAAGCAATGGCTGCAAAAACCGGTGCACCGCGTGGCTGATCTTGTTTATCCCCCAGTAATCGTTTTCATTAAATCTCTCTGGAAATATTTAGATTTGCGTTTCACATTTTCGGGCGATGAAAATATTCCGCAAGAAGGTGGAGCAATTCTTGCTATGAATCACATTGGTTACTTAGACTTTGCAATCGTTGGAACTGGAGTTCTACCAAAGAAGCGTTACGTGCGATTTATGGCTAAGAAAGAAATTTTCGATAACAAAATAGCGGGTCCACTGATGCGCGGTATGCACCACATAAGCGTTGACCGAGGCAATGGATCCGCTTCTTTTGTTGCTGCTCTTCGCGCATTGCGTAAAGGAGAGATAGTTGGAATTTTTCCAGAAGGAACTATTTCAACAAGTTTTGAAATCAAAGCTCTCAAATCAGGTGCTGTGCGATTAGCAATGTCTGCGGGCGTACCAGTTATCCCAACAATCGTTTGGGGAAGCCAACGAGTGTGGACAAAGGGCGTGAAGAAAAACTTAACAAGACAAAGCGTTCCCATTACGGTTGCATTTAGCGAACCCCTGTATTTTGCAAAAGATAGTGATGTTGAGGCGGGCGAAAAGCAACTTCGAGATGTGCTGATTTCTGCCCTGCATAAGGTTCAAGAGGAGTATCCCGATAACCATAAGGGCCAGCGTTGGGCACCCGTACGTCTTGGTGGTACTGCCCCTGCCCCACTAAACTTATGAGTATGTTCAAGCGAAATAAGAAAAATAAAGAAGCGACCATCAAACCTCGTCGTTTTCAAACATTTAGAGATGCCTACTCTGTAACCAAGAGCGTTAAACCTTGGATTGCTTTTGCACTTATCGGGGTTTTCCTTGCCGTGTGGGCCGTGGGTATCGCAATCGGTGTTGCAATAGGCCATCCAATTTATGTGGCTTTCGTTTCGCTTCCGATTGCACTCCTTGCTGCAATGTTTTTCTTCACGCGACAAGCTTCAACCGCTGCTTACTCATCAATTGAAGGTCAAATTGGTGCTGGTGCTTCAGTATTGATGGCAATTCGCAAAGGTTGGACTACAACTCCTGCCGTTGCCGTTGCTCGCAATCAAGACATGGTTCATCGAAGTGTTGGAAGAGCAGGAATAGTTCTTGTCGGAGAAGGATCACAAGGCGTTAAGCAAATGCTTAATGATGAGCGCCGAAAGAGTGAGCGCTTTGCTCCTGGCGTGCCAATTACAGAAGTGATTATCGGAGATTTACAAGGTCAAGTTTCGATTCGTAAATTACAAAAACATCTTGCGAAGCTTCCAAAGAAGTTATCTGCCCATCAAATGCGTGAAGTTCGCGCGCGTTTGAAAGCTGTTGGCGGAATGTCTATGCCAATTCCAAAGGGACCGCTTCCAAAAGGCGTACGTATCCGCTAGTTCGTTAAAACGATTTTAGTTTTACTTAAACGCTCGTGGATTCCTCGGCCATTTTCATCATAGGTAATTGCTGTGATAACAATGACCATAAGCACGCTTCGAATTAACGCCTGAAGAAGTGTTGGTCGTCCCCCATCTTCGAAATTGACGATTCTCATTCGACAAATCCTGTGACCCGCTGAAGCTCCTTGTAAGGTAATCAGCAGAAAATATTGAGAGAAAAATATGATTAGGGCTGGGACACCTGCCTGTGGGGTTCGATCCAAGAAAGCACCTGAACCGCTAAAAAAGGCGATGGCAATGAGGTAACTCGCTAGCCAATCCAGGCTAATGGCCAAAAATCGTCTGCCTAAACTCACCTCAGAGTGCATGCGATAAGCCTAGTCGCAGCCTGAAAACCTGCAATTTACTTAACATAGATGTAACACGTGGGTTATGCCGGATAACTCGTAGCCTTTGCACATGCGCCCTCGATGAAGCGGTGCGCAACGCTTGAAATACCATCAACTGGGAGAAAAATGTTTAAGAACTCTGCAGAAATTTTTGCCTTCATCAAGAAGGAAGATGTCAAACTCATTGACGTACGTTTTATTGATCTTCCTGGAATACAACACCACTTCAATGTTCCGGTTGAATCTTTCGACGAAGCTGTCTTTACAGACGGGCTGATGTTTGATGGTTCATCTATTCGCGGTTTCCAAGCGATTCACGAATCAGATATGAAGTTGCTGCCAATTCCTGGTTCAGCATTCATTGATCCATTCCGTAAGGAAAAAACACTTGTAATTTTGTTTAGCGTTCACAATCCGGTTGATAACTCTCCATATAGTCGCGATCCACGTGGTGTCGTAGGCAAAGCTGTCGAATACTTAAAGTCAACAGGAATTGCAGATACTGCATTCTTCGCACCAGAAGCAGAGTTCTACGTATTTGATGCAGTTCGATTCAAGACCGACATGCACGAGTCGTACCACCACATTGATTCATACGAAGGCGCCTGGAACACCGGTGCTGAATATGATGCTGATGGAACCCCTAACCGCGGTTATCGCACACGTATCAAAGGTGGTTATTTCCCAGTTTCACCAACAGATCAGTTTGCAGACCTACGCGATGAAATGGTTATGAATCTTGGCAAAGTTGGTTTGTTGGTTGAACGCGCACACCACGAAGTTGGTACTGCGGGTCAAATGGAAATTAACTATCGCTTCAGCGACATTCTTAACGCAGGCGATGATGTAATGAAGTTTAAGTACATCATTAAGAACACTGCTTGGGAAAATGGCAAGACTGCAACATTTATGCCAAAGCCGCTCTACGGCGATAATGGTTCAGGAATGCACGTTCACCAATCTCTTTGGAAAGATGGAAAACCACTCTTCTTCGGTGATGGTTATGCAGATCTCTCAGATATGGCTCGCTGGTATGTCGGTGGTTTACTCAAGCACGCTCCATCATTGCTTGCATTTACAAATCCAACCGTCAACTCTTACCACCGCTTAGTTCCTGGTTATGAAGCGCCAGTAAATCTTGTTTACTCAGCACGCAACCGTTCTGCGTGTATTCGTATTCCTATTACTGGTTCAAATCCAAAAGCCAAGCGCATCGAGTTCCGTTGCCCAGATCCATCATCAAATCCATACCTTGCATTCGCTGCAATGTTGATGGCAGGACTCGATGGAATCCAAAACAAAATCGAACCACCAAAGCCAGTTGATAAGGATCTCTACGAACTAGAGGGTGCAGAAGCCGCAGCCATTCCTCAGGTTCCTGGTTCACTTGAAGCAGTGCTCAATAATCTCGAAGAAGATCATGAGTTCTTGCTTAAAGGTGGCGTCTTTACGAAAGATCTCATAGATACATGGATCGCATTCAAACGGACCCAAGAAGTTGATTACGTACGTTTGCGTCCACATCCAGCAGAGTTCGAGCTCTACTTCGATCTCTAAAAAATTACTGAAACTAAACCCCGCTGCAATCGTGGCGGGGTTTAGTTTTTTCTACTTCTTTGCCAATGTTTTAAAGAGTGCAATTGAAATCAGCGCGCTGACAAGAGAGGCAACGATTACTGCAAGCACTGCAATATCTTGATTAACCGGATCATCAAATGCCAAATTAGCAATAAAAATTGCCACAGTAAATCCAATTCCTGCTGCGCTTCCCGTTGCCAGCAATGAGGAGTTATTCATTCCCTCAGAGTGCTCAGCAAACTTTGATCTCTTTGCCAATATAGACGCGAACAGAACACCAAGCGGTTTACCTACGACTAATCCAAAGAAGATACCCCATGCGATGAGTGATTGAGATGCACCTCTAATTGAATCAATGGTGATAACTACACCTGTATTTGCGAATGCAAAAATTGGCACAACGAAGAAGGTGCTAAGCGGATGAAATTTATGTTCTAACCATTCGATAACTGAAACAGAACCGTCCTCAGTATCTTCAATCTTTGTGCGCTCGTGAACGATGTTTGGAGTCATAAGCCCGAGGATTACACCCGCCAATGTTGGGTGAACCCCCGTTTTATACAGTGAGAACCACAGCGTGAATGCAAAAACTGAGTAAACAATTAATGAAGTCACTCGAGTCCTCTTCAACACCGCAATAAAAACAATACTGATGAGAGCTGCAGCAAGCCAAGAAAAATTGATCCCAGTTGAATAAACAAAAGCAATAACCAAAATTGCACCAATATCATCGATAACAGCCAGAGCAAGTAAGAAAGAGCGCAATGAAGCTGCAACGCTTGGTCCGAGCATTGTTAATAACCCAACAGCTAAAGCGATATCAGTTGCAACAGGCACTCCCCAACCTGCTGGGGCAACCGAGCCCGCAATCGCTAAATAAATCAGAGCTGGGAATGCCATTCCACCTAATGCTGCTAAAAAAGGCAACATTGCTTTTTTAACCGACGCTAAATGTCCCGAAGTTAACTCTCTTTTAATCTCTAATCCAACAACAAAAAAGAAAATGCTCATGAGCAAATAGTTAATGATTTTTAGAATTGAAAAATCAATCAAGTACCACTCTGAGCCAACGGTAATATTAAAATCTAAAACGGAAAAATACCTATCCGATAAAGGTGAGTTAGCTGTAATCAAACCCAACGCCGCAGCCACCAGAACAAGCAATCCGCTTGTTGACTCGCGCCCAAGAAAATCACGTAGTGGCGAGATGCGAGATTTCATAGCCTTACTTTAACGAAGTGTTTTCTCCTGCGCTCGAATTTTGCGACTGGAAAGAAGAATATGTCCCACGCATCCAATAGTCAGTGCAAATATCACTCCAACATTGGAATATGCCCACGCTCCATCTTTTCCACCAATGAAACCTAAGAAATATCCTTGCCAACTTAGCCATGACGCGAAGGAATTTGTCACAAATCCCCATCCGGCAACTGTGGCTATGCCTACACAGGCAATCGAACTCCAATTAACAGATCCATAAATTCCTTCAGCACTGAATAAATCTTTTTCGTTATAACTCTTCTTTCGCAGCAGAACATCGGTTACGAAAATCGCGCTCCAAGCAGCGACTGGTACTCCAAGAGTTATGAGGAAACCTTGAAAGGGAATGAAGAAATTATCGGCAATCCAAACAATATAAATTGTTCCAATTAACATCAATACGCCATCAATTACAGCGGCAACATGTCGTTTAATGGGTACGCCTAGGCTAACCAGAGTTAAACCGGATGAGTAAAGATCCAGAATCGCTCCCCCGACTAAACCTAAAATTGCAACCAGTGAGAAGAGAACCAAGTACCAGATTGGCAAGAGTGTTGTTAGAGCACCTATTGGATCTATCGCAATTGCTTCAGATAACTTCTGATCACTCGCCGACAGCGCTGCTCCGTAAATGACCAAAACAATCGGCACTATGGATGCTCCCAAAACCGTCCACCCAACAACGGAAGCACTTTTTACTGTTCGGGGTAAGTAACGAGAATAATCCGCAGCCGCGTTTACCCAACCAAGTCCAATGCCAGTTATTCCAAAAATCAGTGCACCAACAAAACTCTGGATAGGTCCTGAAGGACCATCCATGAGTGCACTCCATTTAACGATATCAATTGTCAAAACTATATATCCAAGCGTTAAGAAAATTGTAATGAGAGTTAAATACTTCTGTAATTTCATAATCACAGAAAAACCAAGCACGCCGCCTATCAAAGTAAGTGACACTGCAATGACAAACCCAATAATCATTGCAATATTTCGATCGACATTACCAATCCGCTCAAATACGGTTCCGGTCGCCAAGGTAGCGAGTGACACCAAAACTGTTTCCCAACCAACCAGTAATAAGTACGTCAAGGCGCCAGGTAATACATTGCCCTTTACTCCAAAGGCTGCACGCGAGAGAACCATCGTGGTTGCATTAGATTTTTTTCCAGCCAAAGAGCTGAAGCCAACGAGTAAAAAGGAGAGCACTGTTCCTGCAATTGCAGCAAAGGTTGCTTGCCAAAATGAAATTCCAAATCCCAAGAAGAAAGAACCGTATGAAAGTGCGAGTAAAGAAACATTTGCACCACACCAAGGCCAGAATAAATCGCGGGCTCTTCCGCGTCGTTCATTTTCTGCAATGAGATTTGTAGAATTTAACTCATACTTCGGCACGATTACACTCCCTTATTTCTAATCCAAGAAAAAGTCGAGTAAGAAATCCTTCGTACCTGGTGTGACTGAATACTTCTCAAGGTCAGTTATTCCTTCGCTAGCAAGAACCATGTCATCCACAAAGAAATTACCTGTGCACTCTTTCGAATCTCGGTTGAAAATAATGTGCGCGGCATCGGCCAAAATTTCTGGCTTTCGGCCTGCTAGCGCATCGATACCAGGAATCATCTGAAGTGCTGCGGTATCAATAACTGTGCGAGGCCATAAGGCATTAACGGCAATGCCGTCGCGTTTGAATTCTTCAGCCATACCCAAAACGCACATACTCATTCCGTACTTTGCCATTGTGTAAGCAACATGGTTCTTGAACCAAACTGCCTTCATGGAAAGTGGTGGCGAAAGATTGAGGATGTGTGGATTTCTACCTTCTTCGGCAGATTTGCGTAAGTGAGGAAGCGCCGCTTGCGAAGTTAAAAATGTACCGCGGACATTGACATCAAACATCAAGTCAAAACGCTTTGCTGGAGTCTGATCTGTGCGAGTTAGATTGATTGCACTTGCATTGTTAATCAAAATATCGATTCCGCCAAATGTTTCGGCGGTCTTTGCAATAGCAGCCTCGATCTGTGCTTCATCACGAATATCGCATTGAATAGGAAGAGCAGTGCCACCTGCGGCTTCAATTTCTTTGGCTGCAGAAAAAATCGTTCCGGGTAATTTTGGATTAGCTTCGGCAGTCTTGGCTGCAATAGCGATATGTGCACCATCTTGTGCAGCGCGGAGGGCAATCGCTAAACCAATGCCGCGTGAACCGCCAGTAATAAACATGCGCTTACCTGCAAGTGACATTATTTACCCTTCTTTGACATGAACTTCATAAATGCTTCCATGGCTTCTTCTGATTGAAGCGCCATTGAAAATAACTCGAACTCTGCTCGCATCACAGCGGCAACCGCGTCATGTGAACCACTTTTGAGTAGAGCTTTTGTATTAATGATTGCTTGCGGAGGTTGTTCTGCAATCTGACGTGCAATTTGCATTGCCACAGCTAGAGGATCTTTTTGAATCTGTGCAACCAATCCCATTTCCTTCGCAGATTCGGCACTAAATGATTCACCGGTCATAAATATCTGCGCTGCTCTTTGATATCCAACAAGGCGAGGAAATAGATAACTGGATCCTGCTTCTGGCACTAAACCAAGTGAAGTAAATGGCATTGAAAATTTTGCAGAATCAGATGCAATGACAACATCGCAGTGCAGCAACATCGTTGTTCCAACACCAACTGCATTTCCTTTGACAGCTGCAAGCAGTGGCTTTGGGAAATTCAGGAGTGAACCTAAAAACTTTGCGACATCAGAGTCACTATCGGTTGGTGGGTTGGCCATAAAGTCGCCGATGTCATTTCCTGCAGTGAAGTGATCACCTTCGCTGGTAATAATGACGGCGCGGACTCCAAAATCTCCTGCAGCTTCATTGAGAGCGTGGGCCAAGCCTGCATACATATCTCGGGTTAAAGCATTCATCTTCGCTGGTCGGTTAAAGCTAATTGTCAGAATTTGATCAGCGGTCGTGGTCAAGATTTCACTCATCCGCGCATCCTACTTGTAGCCAAGATGAGTTGCGAAGGTGGACAATAAAGACACACATGAACCATCGGAGAGAGGGCTCACATGTCAACAGATATCACCATTATTAGTCGCGACCTCAGCCCATTCGAGCAGCTAGTCCTTGGACTGCTCTGCGAAGGAAAAACCAACTCAGCAATCGCAGCAGAAACTTCCCACACTGAAAAAGTAATTGAGAATACTGTTTCGCGCGCCGCTAAAGCTTTTAATATTAAATCAGATGGCGATACGAATACACGCGTGCTGCTTGCACTCGCTTTTCGCACGCATTTCGGAGATAAAGCGTTTGAAAAATTGGGAGTTGAGTGCCAGCACTTTGAAATGGACGCAGATGGCAGATCAATTTGCCATCGTCATGATTAACCCGTAACTCACATCACAAGTACTGGAGTGCCAGCACTTGCTCTTTCTAACTTTCAACAATCTCTTTAGGTCTTTAATTGTTATGTGATTAAAAACAATAACCACATAACAATTAAACAAAGGAGAGAACACAATGAGACGCAAAACTTTTGACAAAATCGTAACGTTCGTAGGATTCGGACTTTCTGCATTCCTTCTTGTTCTAGCTGGACTTCTTAACTGGGGAGCAACATTTGCTCAAGATTCAGTGAAGAGTCAACTAGAGAATCAAAACATTTCATTTCCTGCTGCAGAAGCAATGCCACCTGCGACTAAAGATCAATTAACCAAATGGGCAGGCATGCAAGTGACAACTGGAGTAATGGCACGTGACTATGCAGATCTATATATTTGGGAACACATGAAAGGCGCTGCTAAAGGCGGCATAGGAAGAGAAGCAACATATTCTGAAGTTTCTGGAATGTATATGGGTGCCGCAGCTGGCGGTAAAGCATCACCTGAAGAAATAAAGAAACTCGGAGATCTCCGTCAAACCCTATTTATGGGTAACACATTGCGTGGACTCCTATTAGAAGCGTACGCATTCGGAACTCTTGGAAACATTGCTGCAATCGCAGCACTTACATCACTAGTTGGAGGCATCCTGCTTCTTCTTCTCTCAATCGCGGGAATAGTTCATATTCGTCGCACTCCTGAAGAGGCGACGATTTAACCCTCAACTCTCCGTGAGGGAAGTAAAAACCCCCCTGACTTTTGTCAGGGGGGTTTTTCCATTACCGAGAGTTTTTAATTAATTAGCGCTCAATCTTTCCTGAAATAAAATCTTCAGTCTTATCGTGCGCTTGTTCATCTGTGTACTGAGTTGGTGGAGTTTTCATGAAATAGCTAGATGGTGAAAGTAACGCTCCACCGATCTTGCGATCAAGACCAATCTTTGCGCAGCGAAGCGCATCGATAATCACACCAGCTGAGTTTGGTGAATCCCATACTTCAAGCTTGTATTCAAGATTTAGTGGAACATCTCCGAACGCGCGGCCTTCGAGGCGAACGTAGGCCCATTTGCGGTCATCAAGCCATGGAATGTAATCAGAAGGTCCAATGTGAACATTCTTTTCACCAAGGTCGTGATGTAACTGTGAAGTTACAGAGTTTGTCTTAGAGATTTTCTTTGATTCAAGACGGTCACGCTCGAGCATGTTCTTGAAGTCCATGTTTCCACCAACGTTTAATTGGTAGGTACGATCTAAGTGAACACCGCGATCTTGGAACAATTTAGCCATGATTCGGTGAGTAATTGTTGCTCCAACTTGGCTCTTAATGTCATCGCCAACGATTGGTAATCCCGCATCAGCAAACTTCTTTTCCCATGCTGGATCTGATGCAATAAAGACTGGAAGTGCGTTTACGAATGCGCACCCTGCATCAATTGCGCACTGTGCATAGAACTTTGCTGCAACTTCTGAACCCACAGGTAGGTAGCAGATAAGAACATCTACTTGCTCTTCCTTGAGAACTGCAACAACATCTACAGGAGCCGCAGATGACTCTTCGATTGTTTCGCGGTAATAACGACCTAAACCGTCATGAGTTACGCCGCGTAGAACTTCAACGCCTGTTTTATCAACATTTGCGAATTTGATTGTGTTGTTTTCGCTCGCCCAAATGGCATCTGCCATATCTAGGCCAACTTTTTTCTTATCTACATCGAAAGCTGCAACGAACTTCACATTGCTGATGTGGTAACCGCCCACAACAGCGTGCATAAGTCCTGGAATCTCTTGGTCGCCAGCAGCATCCTTGTAATAGGTCACGCCTTGAACTAGAGAGTTAGCGCAGTTTCCAACGCCAACGATTGCAACTCGG
>JBEAYI010000017.1:0-9702 GCA_041159375.1 Actinomycetota bacterium | reverse complement strand
CAATAGAACTTCCATTATTTCCTCTATAACTTTCATTCTCAATATGCGATCAAATGGAAGAAAAGGGCAGGAGGAAGAAAAAGCATTCCTGGCAGTAGCCACCACACATAAAGCAGAACATCTATACGTTTTACCAGTAGATATCCGCGGCACGACAGATGCCGCAGAAGCTCGAGAAGTGCTGGCTGAGGTAAACGAGCGAGGCGTTCTGCGCAAAGCGTTAGCCTCCATTGCAAGTGAAATGATTTCCTAAACTCTTATACCCTTAGCCAATGCGTGCATATCTGGCTATGAGTATCGAAGAACTCAGAGATTTTTATGCCCAAAAGAAATTTGCTCCAGAGATTGTTTACGCGCCAACGATTAAGTTCATTACTGAGAATCCAGAGATGGATGAAGAAGAAGCCGAGTACGAAATCTCCATGATTGCTGCCAGGAACTCAGGCGGATATGTCATCGCGTTAGAAGTTACCGATCAACAGATTTCACAACATTTGGAAGAAAGTGTTGTACTCATTGAACCCGTTATCTGGGAGAGCGTTGAAGCTTTATTTGTTTACGACTCTAATGATGATGAATTAACGTGGTATGCCACTCAAGAAATTGGTGATTATCTAAATACTGCGGGTGCCAAGTAATGGCTCGCTTAGAAGATCTAGTTCACGGCAGATCTCCACTCTCATCAGCACACATCCATAGGATTCAAGAACTTGTTGCTGACTGGCAGCTTCTCGCAGATTTATCTTTCGCAGACTTAGTCCTCTGGGTTCCACTCCGTAAAGATTTTAAGAGTTGGCCAACAGGCTATGTCGCCGTCGCACATATTCGACCTACTACCGCAGCAACCATTTTCACTCACGATGTTATCGGTGATGAGATCGAATGGGGGAGCAAGCCACTTATTGATCAAGCTCTTTCCGATGGTGAAATTATCAGAGACTCCGAACCTGAACTTGTCGGAGAAGTAATGATTAAAGTTGAAACCGTTCCAGTAATTTTTGAATCTCAAGTGATAGCGGTTATTTCGCGCCACCGAAGTGCCGAATCAATGCGCACGCCGAGTCGACTCGAATTAAACTATCGAGAAATTGCACATAAGTTGTACGCAATGGTTTCAGAAGGTTCCTTTCCATACCCTGGAGCGCATGCATATTTAGATCCAATTCCACGAGTTGGTGACGGACTAATTAGATTAGATGTGAATGGAACAATCTCTTATGCCAGCCCAAACGCACGTTCTGCCTACAACAGACTTGGATGGGATAGCGATTTAGAAGGATTTAATCTTGGTGAGATTAGCGAAAAGATAAATACAAATATTCATGATGCAGATGATCAAGGTTTACGAAGTCGTTTAAGTGGAAAAACTCTGCAACGCGCTGAGTGTGAAAACGAAGGTGGAACGATTGATTTAATCGTTCTTCCACTCGTAGCCAAAGGTGATCGAATTGGCGCCATCGTTCTAATCCAAAACGTGACAGAACTACGTCGCCGTGAGCGAGAAATCGTCACCAAAGATGTCACGATTAAAGAGATTCACCATCGCGTAAAGAACAACTTACAAACAGTTTCCGCGCTCTTGCGTTTACAAGCCAGACGAATCGAAGACCCCAGTGCGAGTGCAGCACTCGATGAAGCTGTTCGTCGAATTGCTTCCATCGCCCTCGTTCATGAAACACTCTCAACCAGTTCGCAAGCCAGTGTTGCTTTCGATCAAGTTTTGGATTCACTCATCACTCACGCCCTAGATTTAAGCCCACGCATGAACGAACTTACGATTACCCGTACCGGAGAAATTTCATCTCTTGACCCGCGAATCGCAACTCCTTTAGCCCTTGTGGTTACTGAGTTAATCCACAACGCACTCGAACATGGTTTAGCAACGACTGGTTCGGGAGTGCACATCAGTATTGATCGTCAGAGCAAAGAGTGCATCATAGAAATTTCTGATGATGGAGTGGGATTGCCAAGTGATTTTGACTTTAATACGTCATCTAACTTGGGACTTCAAATTGTTAGAACTCTTACCGAAAATGAGTTGAAGGGTTCTATTGAACTAAAATCCACGCAGAATTCAACGGTAGCAAAACTTAAATTCCCGATTTAAACAGGATTGTTTATTTGATTCTGTTCTTGCATGCGTGCGCGATTTCTTGCAGCACGACGTTTTAACGCACGACGTTCATCTTCTGAAAGTCCGCCCCACACACCAGCATCTTGTCCGCTCTCAAGTGCCCATGCCAAGCACGGTTCTTTAACAATGCAACGGTTACAGACTTTCTTTGCTTCTTCAATTTGCGTAATTGCTGGGCCAGTATTTCCAACTGGGAAGAAGAGCTCTGGGTCTTCATCACGACAAGCAGATTGATGACGCCAATCCATGACTGAACCATCCCTTCTACGTAAAAAGATTTTCAAGATGTAGCTAATACGAGGCATCAATGCCAACGCAACGTCTTAATTCTCCCGTGTATTGCTTAGTTAAACAAGGACGTAGGAGAAAAGATTTCTGTGAATTAAGTGATTTACATCGCCTGAATGAAGATCAATTCCTTGTTGCGTGCCCCCGGCAGGAATCGAACCTGCGCACCAGCCTCCGGAGGGCTGTGCTCTATCCCCTGAGCTACGGGGGCGCATGAACAAGGTTATCAGCGCGTGCGCGAACAGAAGTGAGGTGCCAGAATTATCAGATGAGCGCACAAACTGCATTTTTCGCAACTGGATGTTTCTGGGGTGCTGAAAGACGATTCTGGAAATTAGATGGCGTTATTGAAACAAGCGTTGGATATATGGGCGGAACAGTTGCAGATCCTTCCTATGAATTGGTGTGCACTGGAAGAACGGGTCACACTGAATCAGTCAAAGTTGTATTTGATTCCAGCAAGATTTCCTATTCAAGATTATTGAAAGAGTTCTGGGAGATGCACGATCCAACTTCATTGGATCGCCAAGGAAATGACATTGGCTCTCAATATAGAAGTGCCATCTTCACAACTTCAGATCAACAAAATAGTGAAGTCGAGCAATCGATGGCAATTTATCAAGCAGAGCTAGATAAGAATTCAATCGGCCCAATCGTGACGCAGGTGCTTTCCGCCGATGCGCATCAATACTTTGAAGCTGAGACGTACCACCAACGTTATTTAGAGAAGAATCCAAATGGATACGACTGCCACTCAAGCACCGGAATTAACTTTCCAGAATCGATGGTGAGCGCATGAGTAAGAAAATTCAGATTGATGAAGCCGAACTCAAAGCCAGACTCGATCCACTCTCATATGACGTTCTAAGAAATGCAGCGACTGAAAATGCATTTACAGGCGAATACACAGATACTGAAACTACTGGCGTCTACAAATGTAAAGCGTGTGAATCAGAACTCTTTAGAAGTGAGACGAAATTTCATTCTGGATGTGGTTGGCCAAGTTTTTATGCTCCAACGGAAAATGACGCAGTAATTCTTCTCGAAGATCGTTCGCTTGCACCGAGGATCCGAACCGAAGTGCGTTGCGCAGCGTGCGATTCACATTTGGGGCATGTATTTGAAGGTGAAGGATTTGATACACCAACAGATCAGCGGTGGTGTATTAATTCAGTTTCACTCATTCTTGAACCAAAGTAAGCAGACCAATACAGTTCACATATGAAATATGACGCCATCGTTATGGGCGCAGGTCACAATGGTTTGATTGCGGCTTCATATTTGGGCAGAGCTGGCAAAAGCGTTTTAATGCTTGAAGCTGCAGATGAAATTGGCGGCGCAACAGCAAGTGTAAGAGCGTTCAAAGAGTACGACGCCATGCTTTCACGATATTCATATCTAGTCGCTCTACTGCCTGATCAAATAGTTAGTGATTTGGGATTAAATTTTGAAACACTTTCGCGCGAAGTTTCATCGTTCACACCGTATGTGAAGGATGGCAAGGAGCTCGGATTACATATCTCTCGAATTTGGGATAAAGAAACCGAAGAGTCATTTAAAGAATTAACTGGCTCAGACCTCGAAGGAAAGCAGTGGCAAGAGTTTTATTCAGATGTAGAAAAATTCGCTCAAAAAATGGCACCAACTTTTCTTCAACCTTTACTAACTCGTTCTGAGATGAAGGCGCATATTGGCGAGAATGAAACATGGGAACATCTTGTAGAAAAGCCAATGTCAGAAATCATCACATCCAAATTCAGTAATGATCTAGTCAGGGGTGTCGTTTTAACTGACGCTCTAATCGGAACGTTTGCTTCTGCTGAATCTATTCAATCCAATATCTGTTTTCTCTATCACCTCATGGGAAATGGCACAGGAGAGTGGAGAGTTCCACGGGGTGGAATGGGTGCACTAGTTAAGGAGTTAGAACGAGTTGCAACGTCATTAGGAGTGCAAATCAAAACATCTTCTGAAGTTTCGCAGATTTCAAGTGATTCAAGTGGCGTGACTGTGCAGACAATTTCAGGACAGAGTTATGAAGCTGATTATCTGCTGAGTAACGCAGCACCGGCACATCTTGATCGAATTCTGGGCAAGAAAACTCAAGACTCTCTCTCCGGTTCGCAGTTAAAAATTAATATGTTGCTCAAAGCGTTACCGCGCTTAAAATCTGGAGCAGATCCAAAGAAAGCATTTTCAGGAACCTTTCATATCAATGAAAGTTACGATCAACTAGAAGGCGCCTACCAAAGCGCTAAGAGTGGCGTGATTCCCGAACATGCTCCATCTGAAATGTACTGCCACACATTGACTGACCCAAGTATTTTAAGTGATGATTTAGCGAGTAAAGGTTTTCACACATTAACTCTCTTTGGATTACATACCCCTGCTGAACTCTTTGAAAAAGATAACAACGCTGCTAAAAAAATGGCGCAGAAGCGTTGCCTTGATGCGCTCAATGCTTATTTGCTAGACCCCATTGAAAGTGTCTTAGCTGTAAATAGTGATGGCTCTTTGTGTATCGAAGTAAAGAGTCCGCTAGATCTAGAGAAAGATGTTCGATTGCCAGGTGGCAATATTTTTCATCGAGACCTCAATTTTCCATTTAAGGAAGAAGGAGATGCACGAATCTGGGGCGTTGAGACCGATGATCCACGCATCTTTATCTGTGGAGCCGGTGCGCAACGCGGTGGAGGAGTAAGTGGAATCCCGGGTCATAATGCAGCAATGGCAGTGCTCGCAAAGGGTTAGGCTTTACACATGAGCGATCCACAATTAAGTCCAGAGACGATTGCTATTTCTGCTGGTCGTCCTCCGGTTACAAAAGATGGATCTCTAAATCCAGATATTTCTCTTAGTTCTACATATCACGCCGGTGGAGAACTTGGTTATGGACGTTCAGGAAATGAAACGTGGAGCGCACTAGAAAGTGCAATCAGCGAATTAGAAGGTGGACAGACACTTGCTTTTGCATCCGGCAATGCAGCAATCAGTGCAGTTTTTGCACTGCTTCCAATTGGTGCGCCAGTTGTTGCATCCGATCAGGGATATAGCGGAACTATGGCGATGCTTACTTCATTTCAAGAGAGCGGTCGTCTAGAAGTTCGTTTCGTTGATATTGCAAATACGGATGCTGTCATTGCTGCCATGAATGGCGCAGCTTTTTTCTGGCTTGAATCTCCAACTAATCCTGGACTGGAAGTTGCAGATATGCCAACGCTGATTGTTGCAGCTCGCAATCTAAGTGTCGGAGTTGGCGTTGATAACACATTTGCTACTCCATTAATTCAAAACCCACTAGCAATGGGTGCAGATATCGTGATGCACTCCGTAACCAAATATTTTGCAGGTCATAGCGATCTCATCATGGGTTCTTTATCAACGAAGATGCCAGCGCTTTACTCTCGCTTACAAGAGATTCGAAAGATTCATGGTGGAATACCTGGCCCTTACGAAGCATGGCTTGCACTTCGCGGTCTGCGCACATTTCCACTGCGCTTTTATAAGGCTCAAGAGAATGCTCTTGAGTTAGCAAAGCGTCTAAGCAAGCACCCAGGAGTTTCGCGCGTTAGATACCCAGGATTACCCGAAGACTCTCAACATGCTCGCGCAAAGAGTTTTATGCGCGGCTTTGGCGCTGTTGTTTCATTTGAAGTAAAGGATGGGCCGGCAAAGGCTGATCGCATATGCGAAAGCTCGCATCTAATTACCCATGCAACGAGTTTGGGTGGCATTGAAAGTCTGTGGGAACGACGCAGACGTTGGCCAGCAGAGAGCACGCTGACTCCAGAGAATCTGATTCGACTATCTGTTGGTTGCGAAAATATCGAAGATCTATGGCGAGATATTGAGCAAGCGTTTACCAACTCGTAATCTACAAATACTGCAAAAGTTCAAAAAGAAGAGTATTTTTATCCTATGTTCAAAGCCATTCGTCGACTAGCCGCAGCCATTGCTGTCGGCCTACTGGCGTTTAAGGCTGTTGCATCTTTCTTGTCATGGATCGAACGCCAAGAAGACTCCACTGCAGAAGCGTGGATCGATGAAGATGAATTTGAAGACGCATAAGTGAGCACTGCTGAATACATTCCAGGTGCATGCAATATTGGCAAAGGTGAAGTTAAACAACGCCAGATCGTTGCAATAATCGGTTTAGTACTCTCAATTTCAATTCTCGCAACCCTTATTTCGATAAATGCACCACGCAGTGCACGTCTAGGACTTTTTATTCCTCTAATGGTGGCTAGCGTGGGTTGGGTTCAATCACGTAAGAAGTTCTGCTTGGCTTATGGTTTTATGGGCACATTTAATTTTGGAAAACTCGGCCAGCTTTCTAAAGTTGCAGATAGCGCAAGCCGCGCCGCAGATAGAAAAACTGCGCTCAGTATTCTTTTTCAAACAACTGCGTATGCAGCAATGGCAACAGCACTTATTTACGCGTTGCCGCTTTAAATTATTTCGCTTCCATCCTTACGTGTAGCCGTCAAACTAGCTACTGTCGTAATTGTCAGTGACGTAATAATAAATCCAAGGCTTACGGCAAGTGGAACGTGAGGAACTTCGATACCTGCAACATCATGAATGCCAACCGCATGGAGTGCCTCGAAAATCATTTTGAATCCGATAAAGCCAAGAATCGCTGAAAGGCCGTAGGAAAGGTAAACCAAGCGGGCAATTAAGCCTTGAAGCAAGAAATAGAGTTGTCGCAATCCCATCAGTGCAAAAATATTTGTTGTAGCCACAATGTAAGGATCTTTCGTGATTCCAAATATCGCTGGAATCGAGTCAAGTGCAAACACCAGGTCGGTTACACCAAGTGAAATAAGTGCGATTGTAAAAGTGCTGGCGCCTTTACTCTTTAGGTAGGTTTCAACACGACTCTCTTTTACTTCCTCGTCATGCCCACTTTCGCGAATAAGTTGAATCGCTGTGAAGATAAGAAATGCGCCAAAGATGAAAAAGACACTTTGGAAGCGAGAGATGATCGCTGCCCCTGCTGCAATAAATCCTCCGCGTAACAACAAGGCGATGATGATTCCCAGCAAGAGTACGAGCTGTTGTTTTTTGCTATCAATCTTGAGTCGGGCAAGAATAATTACGAAGACGAAAATGTTATCTACTGAGAGCGCATACTCAGTTAACCAGCCAGCAAAGAATTCAGGACGCGCGGTTGGAGATTCCACCCAGTTTGGCATCAAGATACCGAAAACAATTGCCGCGCTTACATAAATCACAGTCCAAATAGAGGACTCCGTAATCGTTGTCTCTTTATCGCGTCTAAGAATTGCCATGACCAAGTCAAAGGCAATGACTAGTGAAAGAACTCCAATTGTGACAAACCAAACGGTTGCAGATTCCAAGTTTTAACCCTCTTCACGATCAGTAATTGCCAATGAATGTGGAGGAGGTTACCGCAAAACTGGTGCCTTTCTCTTAATTACGTTTCTTTTCGTCTTTCTTTAGCTCTGCGGGTGGAGTTGGAAGCGAGCCAAGGGCAGCAAGTGCGGCATCACGTAGGGCAACCGCTGCAGTTCGTGCATTCTTTAGAGAATTCATAATGATCAATTTTTGCTCAGCAGTCGTTGCACTCATCAGCGCTATTTTTGCATCTGATGTTGCTTTTCTAATTGCATTTTTGAATGCTTCATTAATCTCTTCGCGCGCTTCTTGTCGAGCCTGCATCGCAGCTTTATAAGCATCAATTTCGTACTTCAGTTTCTCTTTTGCATTCTTAAAAACCATCTTTGCCGATGGTTTTGCTTTTGTTCGATCATCATCTGCAGAAGCTGGGGAGATTAAAGAAAAAGTAAGTGCAGCACTTATTAGTGTTGCCAATCCCAGATTGCGGGCACGGTTTGCCATGGCAAAAGTGTAGAAGATTTCTTTGTGAACCTCCTGTGAGATGCTTAGAAAACACCTAAAGTTAGTTACAGATATCTAGAAATGTGCGAAGGTATAGCCATGGCTCCTCAAATTATGGTCGTAGACGACGAAGCAAACGTACGTGAATTAGTATGCGATGCACTACGCATCGCAGAGTTTGAAACTCTCCAGGCCAATGACGGCATGTCAGCTCTGACATTGCTACGCACCGCTAAGCCAGATTTATTAATCATCGATATAAACATGCCATTGATGGATGGTTTCGATTTAGTTGAACGCTTGCGTTCACAAAATGATATGACACCTGTACTCATGCTCTCAGCAAGAAATGATCGAGCAGATATTACTCGAGGTCTGTCATTAGGTGCAGATGATTACGTGACAAAACCTTTTGGATTGGAAGAGTTATTACTTCGAGTTAAAGCAATCTTGCGCCGTACGTCAAAAGTTTCGGCAACCGCTGCGACGCTTTCCTGCGGACCAATAACGCTCAATGAAGAGAAGCACCAAGTTACCTTCAATCAAGATCTCGTAGATTTGTCACCAACAGAGTTTCGACTACTCGCGATACTGCTTGAAAATAAGGGTCGCGTTCTTAGCAAATCTGTACTCTTAGATGATGTGTGGGGGATTACTTTCGAGTCAGAGACAAGCGTTGTCGACACCTATATTTCTTACCTGCGCAAGAAGTTACATCGTGACGGATTTGAAGGAATCAAGACCATCAGAGGAGTTGGATTTCAAATTTTGGAACCAAAGTAAATAATGAATCAACGCTTCCGAGTTACCTTCTTCTCGATTCTTATTACAACCTTGGTATCTCTTGGAATCGGTGGTTTTGCTTTAGATGATTCACATCGCGCTGCACTTCGCCAGGTGGACTCTCGACTAGATTTCGTTATTCAAACTGCTCTTCAAAATCAGGAAGACCTCTTAAACGCCGCACTCTTTGCTCTGGACGCAGGCAGAATTGATGCCACGGTTGTCCTTGTTACTCCCCTCGGTGAACAGATTTCACTAACAGAATCATCAGAACGATTTGCATTGGACACATCAGAAAAGAACATTGGTGCATCGATTATCGGATCAATTTCGATTAATTCAGATAATCCTTATCGAATGCGTTCAATCCCACTGCCAGAGAATGAGTTCTTAGTGGTTGCAATTTCGACAGCCGATTTAGAGAGGGAATGGCGCGAGAACATCGCGCGACTTCTAGCATTTCTCTTCGGCGCAAACATGATTGCTATTGCACTCTCATTCCTGTTACTTCGCAATAACTCCCGAAAGCTCGAGCAAGAATCTTTAGTACGAATGCAGACATTCTTAAGTGATGCCGCCCATGAATTACGGACACCGCTGACAGTTATTAAGGGATATTCAGAGTTGCTTGGCTC
>JBEAYI010000115.1:0-2840 GCA_041159375.1 Actinomycetota bacterium | reverse complement strand
GGTGCCTGTAGCTCAGTCGGATAGAGCACCCGCCTTCTAAGCGGGTTGTCGCAGGTTCGATTCCTGCCAGGCACGCAATAAAAAATATCCCGGCTTCCATACTAGAAGCCGGGATATTTTTCTTACTGTTTAATTACTTGATCTTTGCAATCTGTTCTTTTGCCTTAGTTGCAAGTGGACCAGTGATTTGCGCAAAGCCCTTTTCTGGGTACTTTGATGCACACTGCTCGAGAAGGTATGTGTACCAATCTCTAACGATTGCTTGCTTCTCAGCGTTCTTGCCTGAGCTATATCCAAGACCGTATGAAGTTGTTCCTAGAGGATATGCACCAGGGATCTTCTTTTGGAAATCAACTGAAACAGTTCCGTTGGCATTAATTGTTCCGCCACCAAGGAAGATTGATGTTCCAGCAGCATCGGGTGCTACAAATTCGCCGTTAGCATTTTGGACAAATGCAACTGGCAACTTGTTATCAAAAGCGAAACTCACTTCACTGTAAGTAATTGATCCCACTTTGCCCTTCACGCCAGCTGAAACAGCCGCAGATCCTGAAGCACCTTGGAAGTTAAAGAATGTTGAGATGTTATTTGGTGTTGCATTTGAGAAAACAGCAGCCTGAGCTTTTGGCCAGATGCGTGTATCCGCATTTGATGCGTTAGCGCCCTTTAAGAACCGAGTGAAGTTCTCAGTTGTACCGGATGAATCTGTGCGGTACCAAACTGTGATCTGCTGCTTTGGTAGGTCGATGTTAACTGTCTTTGTGCTGTAAGACTTAACTTTGGCCTTACCGTTTTTATCTAGAACAGGAACACTCTTTGTAACTTTCTTGCCCTTATTTGTTGTTGTAATTTTCTTTGTTTCGAAAATTGGTGTCTTTACAACGCGCTCGTTATCTGCGGCAATTTCTGGGGCATCCCAGTTTGTGATGTAACCAGAGAAGATCTTGGCAATAGTTGCAGGGCTCAAATAAATTGGCTCTTTCACTGTTGGCAAGTTGTACATCACTGCAATTGGTGCTGCGTAAACAGGTGCGTAAACAATTCCTGCAGGCTCACCTGATGAATATGGCGCATCTGATCCTGCAAAATCTACGAGACCTGCTGTGAAGTCAGTGCGTCCTTTACCTGAACCGCCACCTGGGTAATTAACTGTGTGACCTTTATCTTTTGCGAAATCTGCTTTACATGCATCAATGAGGGGAAGTGCGAATGTTGCACCGCTGCCGTTAATAGATCCTGCAAATGCTGGTGTTACTGATACGAAAAGTGCAGAAGTAGCAATCGCGACGATTGCTAGTCTCTTGCGAGAATTCATCTATTCCTCCATGTGTAAGAACTACGTGTGAGGAAAAACTATTGATTCACACCCAACAATTGGGTTTTTTCAGGCAAACGAGTTGTGTAAGTTAAGTTAACAGTTGGTGAATGAATTTAGCCGAATCGGCCAGTCACATAATCTTCTGTGCGCTTATCCCCTGGGTTAGAGAAGATCTCTGAAGTGGATGCGCACTCAATCAAACGACCGGGGCCGCCATCAGATAAGAAGAACGCTGTGCGATCAGATACGCGTGCCGCTTGCTGCATATTGTGAGTAACAATGACAATAGTCATGGATTCAGAAAGCTCGCGGATCGTTTCTTCGATGCGAAGAGTTGAACCTGGATCGAGTGCTGAACATGGCTCGTCCATCAATAAAACTTGAGGCTTTACTGCAAGTGAGCGAGCAATACACAGACGCTGCTGTTGTCCGCCTGAGAGCGCTCCACCGTATTCGCCCAAACGATCCTTCACTTCATTCCATAAACCTGCACGGCGCAGACAATCTTCTAGAAGTTCGTCTTGATTAGAAACCTTTAGTTGAGCCAACTTCAAACCTGAGAGAACGTTCTCTTTAATGGTCATCGAAGGAAATGGGTTCGGCTTTTGGAAAACCATTCCGATGCCGAGTCTGATCTTTGTTACATCTGTGCCTGATTCGTAAATGTCTTTACCTTCAAGAATCACTTCGCCCGCCATTGCAGCGCCCGGAATGAATTCGTGCATGCGATTGAGGATTCGAATAAATGTAGATTTACCGCAACCTGATGGACCAATGAGCGCTGTAACTGTTCCTGGGAAAAAATCTAGCGAGATGTCATCGATGACGTGCTTGTCACCGAACCATGCATGAATGTTCTTTGCCTCAAGCCCTGTGCCTGCAACGCGCACTCTCTCACCACCAGATCGAGTGGAAGCAACATTGGATAGCGATGCAATTGATTGTGATGACATTAGGAACGTGCCTTTCTATTGCCTACGATGCGAGTGATTGAAAAGAAGAAGAGAACCAAAATCATCAGTACGAGAATGCCGGTCCATGCACGAGCAACAGCGGTTTCTGTGCCTAATGAGAAGTTCTTCCAGATATAGAACGGAAGTGCGGAGCTATTGCCGCTAAATGGATTGAGATTAATTGCATCGGCTCCACCCATGGTCAAAAGCAGCGGCGCTGTTTCACCAGCAACGCGAGCAACACCCAGGATTGATGCAGTCACTAATCCTGAACGAACTGTGGGAAGAACAATTCTGAAAACGGTAGCGAATTGACTTGCACCCATCGCGTACGAAGCTGCGCGCAGATCATCGGGAACAAGTTTCAATACTTCTTCACTCATTCGAATCACAGTTGGAAGCATCAATAACACCAGTGCGGACGATGCTAACCAGCCGGCCGGACGAGAAATACCCGTGGAAACAAACACCGCAAAGATAAACAAACCGGCAACAATCGAAGGTAAACCACTCATTGATTGCGCCCAGAACCTAACTGGTCCGCGGAACCGACCGCGGGTCTCAGTCAA
>JBEAYI010000114.1:0-2846 GCA_041159375.1 Actinomycetota bacterium | reverse complement strand
GCAGGACGTGCTCTTGTTCATCGATAACATCTTCCGCTTTACACAGGCAGGTTCTGAAGTATCAACACTTCTTGGACGTATGCCATCTGCTGTGGGTTACCAGCCAACACTTGCAGATGAAATGGGTCAGCTACAAGAACGTATTACTTCAACACGTGGTCACTCAATTACATCTATGCAGGCAATTTATGTTCCTGCAGATGACATTACTGACCCAGCACCACACACAACATTCGCGCACTTAGATGCAACAACAGTGTTGTCTCGTCCGATTTCAGAGCTTGGTATTTACCCAGCTGTGGATCCACTTGACTCAACATCTCGCATCTTGGATCCACGCTATATCGGTGAGCACCACTTCCGTGTTGCTAACCGCATTAAGCAGATCTTGCAGCGCTACAAGGATCTACAAGACATCATTGCAATCCTTGGTATCGACGAACTCTCAGAAGAAGATCGTATTCTTGTTGGACGTGCTCGTCGTATTCAACGCTTCTTGTCACAAAACACATTCGTTGCGAAGGTCTTTACTGGTATCGAAGGTTCATTCGTTCCACTAGCAGACACAATTGCAGCATTCGAAGCACTTGCAGATGGAAAGTACGATCACATTCCAGAGCAGGCATTCTTCATGTGCGGTGGATTAGATGACGTAGAACGCAATGCAGCAGCACTAGCAGCAAGCATTGGAAAGTAATAACAAATGACACTTAACGTCGAATTAGTATCGCCACAAGAGCGAGTCTGGTCAGGGCAAGCAAAGTTCATCTCTGCTCGCACTATCGAAGGTGATCTGGGTGTATTGCCAGATCACGCTCCGCTCTTTGGCGTACTAGTCGACGGTGTTGTCCGCATAGATGGCGTTGATGGAACTTCCAAAGAATTTAACATTCACGGTGGATTTATCTCAGTTTCAAATAATCGCGTTTCAATTCTTACGGAATCAACAAATAAATAGTAAGTAAGCGCAGAACACCCTTATTTAAGGTGATGTTCCGTCTGAATTAAGCGCACGGTCTGCGATTTTCCACGCATAACCAGCGACTCACTAATTGACCCGTATGACGTGTATCTAATTCCGCGAAGTAATTCACCATCAGTTATTCCTGTTGCAGACAAGAAAACATCGTCGGAGTTAATTAAATCCCGAGTTGAAAGAACTTTCTTGAGGTCGTGGCCGGCATCAATTGCACGCTCTTTCTCGTCGGCATCTTTTGGATGAAGTAATCCTTGAATGGAACCACCCAAGCAAATCATCGCAGCAGCGGTGATAACTCCTTCAGGAGTGCCACCAATTCCCATGAGTAAATCAATTCCAGTTTCAGGACGTGCAGTTTCAATTGCAGCCGCAACATCACCATCTTGAATTAATCTAATGCGAGCCCCAGCTTCACGAATTTCTTTAAGCAACACATCATGACGAGGACGGTTGAGAACAACCACGGTTATGTCAGAAACGCTCATACCTTTTGCTTTAGCAACGGCTTGGATATTCGCTTTTGTGCTCGCATTGATATCAATGACACCAGCTGCTTCTGGACCGGTAACAATTTTGTTCATGTAAAAAACTGCTGATGGGTCATACATCGATCCACGTGGGGCTAAAGCAATGACGCTGATAGCACCATTCATGCCATTTGCAGTCAGTGACGTTCCATCAATGGGATCAACTGCAACATCGCACGCTGGTCCTAATCCATTTCCAACTTCTTCACCGTTATGAAGCATCGGTGCATCATCTTTTTCGCCTTCACCAATAACAACAACACCTGACATATCAACGGTGTTAATCATCTGTCTCATCGCTTGCACTGCTGCCTGATCCGCTAAATTCTTTTCACCACGGCCAACCCATGGCGCAGCAGCTATTGCAGCAGTTTCAGTTACACGGACAAGTTCGAGAGCAAGGTTGCGATCTGGATTTTGTGGAGTACTCATATTCATTCACGAACCACATCTGCACCGAGTGCGCATAATTGCTCTGCAAAGTTTGGATAACCGCGATCAACATGGAAGGCACCATCGACAGTTGTTTCGCCTTCGCTGACTAGTGCAGCCAATACCAAGCCAGCACCTGCTCGGATATCTGTTGCTTCAACGGGCGCTCCAGATAGCTGAGAAATACCGTGAATTGAGGCGTGGTGGCCATCAACCGTAATCTGTGCGCCAAGTCGAGTTAATTCATTGACGAACATAAAGCGAGATTCAAAGACATTTTCAGTAACGATGGCATCCCCTGTTGCAATTGAATTAAGTGCAATCACCATCGGCAATAGATCTGTTGGAAAACCTGGATAGGGAAGTGTTGATACATCAATTGATTGTGGACGTGAATCCATACGCACGCGAATTCCATCATCAGTGCTTGTAATAATTGCACCAGCTGAAGTTAACTTCTCTAGAGGAATCTCAAGATCTTGTGGTCGTGCTCCATGAATTGTGATGTCTCCTTGTGTCATCACAGCTGCAAATGCCCACGTGCCCGTAATGATGCGATCTGCAATCGTTGCATGTGTTGCTGGATTTAATTTTTTCACACCTTCAATTGTGATAATTGGTGATCCCAGCCCGCTTATTTTTGCGCCCATAGCAATGAGAAATTCGCCGAGATCAACGATGTCTGGTTCGCGTGCAGCGTTATCAATTGTTGTTGTGCCTGTAGCTAAAACAGCGGCTGTCATTATATTTTCAGTCGCGCCAACACTTGGGAAATCTAATTCAATCGTTGCACCCATTAATCCATTTGGTGCTTCTGCAATTACATAACCATGTTCGGAGTGAACTTTGGCGCCCATGTCAGTTAGGCCATTGATATGAAAATCTAAACCACGAGATCCAATTGCATC
>JBEAYI010000113.1:0-4765 GCA_041159375.1 Actinomycetota bacterium | reverse complement strand
ACCTTTTTGATTGGCCGTGCGCCCATGCCCAGTGCGATCGTAGGCAAAGACTTTAAAGTTTCGTTTTACAGCCGGAAGAAGGTACTTCTTCGTTTTTTCGCTATGGCTTAAACCGCCGTGCAAAATTACGAGTGGTTCACCGCGCTTTGACCATTGAAATGTAAATACATCATGGCCACGCAGGTTGATATTTCGCTGCATTTAAATTGAATCCATGATGTGGCGGTTGCCGCGATCAAAAGTTAAGTAGTTCCAGGTCCAGTCGGCCATGGTTCCAATTTTATTGCGTCCACCGAGTAGGTAGAAAAGATGCAACCAGAGCCATGCATACCAAGCAAGTACGCCAGTCATTTTAAACTTTCCAACTTCAACAACTGCTTTGTGACGGCCAATGGTTGCCATCGATCCTTTATCGCGATACTTAAATGATTTCAGTGCTTTATTTTGTGCAAGATTAATTATCTGCTTTGCAACAAATTTTCCTTGCTGAAGAGCAACAGGTGCAACCATCGGAAGAAACTTTCCTTTTGCATCTTTGTAACCAGAGATATCTCCGATAGCCCAGATGTGCGGATAGTTTTTGACCTGAAGCGAATTTTCAACATCGATGCGCGTGGAGATAAGCGGAAGGTTTAACTTTGATGCAGTTGGCTCGCCCTTAACTCCAGCAGCCCAAATTGTTACTTGCGCTGGAATTTCTGGAGCGCCGCTAATCTTTATTGAGTCATTTGTTACTTCTTCAACTGCTGTATTTAGCATTACCTGTACACCGAGTTTTTCCAGATCTTTCTTTGTGCGATCAGATAGAGCTGGAGAAAAACTAGGTAACAAACGAGGTCCTGCTTCAATTAAGACAATCTTGATATTTGCTGCTGCTTCGGCTTGGTCATTTTTAAGTGGCCCACGCACTAATTCAGCAAAAGCTCCAGCCATTTCAACACCAGTTGGTCCACCGCCGACTACTGCCATCGTGAACGCAGTGTCATCTTGGAAGCGACACAAATCTTCAAAGCGGCGCATAACTTCGGCGCGAATAGAAAGAGCTTCATGCACACTCTTCATGCCGAGTGCGAATTCATTAACGCCTTTAACACCGAAATCTGCAGTTGCAGAACCAAGTGCAATTATTAAGTGATCAAATGGAAGTACTTCAGAGCTATCAATCTTTACTGTTTTATTATTGTGATCAACTGTTATAGGTGAACCCATACGAAATTGCGCACCTGATTTACGAAGTGCCGCGCGAACAGGGTGTGCAACGTGGTCAGCTGCTAAACCCGCGGAGGCAACCTGATAGAGCAACGGCAAAAATGTTTGGAAGTTATGGCGATCAACAACGGTGACATCAGCATGGTCACTCAGTTCACGGGCGGCGGTTAATCCACCAAAGCCGGCGCCAAGAATTACAACGCGTGGTTTTGTCATATCGCCCCCTTGAAGTGTTGGTTTTCTTGGCTTAAGTCTAGGCTCTGAACCATGAGTCAGCAGAATCAAAAGCGTAAGTACCTAGTTACTGGCGCATCTGGATACGTGGGTGGGCGTCTTGTCCGCACATTATTAGCAGATGGACATGATGTGCGGGTATTAGTTCGTGATCGCATCAAAGTACAAGACCGAGCTTGGGCTAATGATGTTGAAATCGTCGTTGGAAATGCAACAAGTGCGACTGATTTAGATCGAGCACTTTCTGGAATTCATACCGCCTTTTATCTATTGCACTCAATTAATGTTGGTGTTGATTTCACTGCCATCGAATCGGAAATGGCTCGCACATTCGCGCAGGCCGCTGAACGTGCTGGAGTTTCACAGATTATTTATCTAGGCGGAATTGCAAATGATAAGAACAGCAGCAAACACCTATCTTCTCGAGTGCAAACCGGTAAAGAGTTAGCATCAACATCTGTTCCTCGTGCAGGAATAATCATTGGTTCGGGTTCGGCATCCTTTGAGATGTTGCGCCACCTCACGCACCGTCTGCCGATTATGACAACGCCAAAGTGGGTTTCTAATTTAACTCAACCAATTGTTGTACGCGATGTCTTGTACTACTTGCGAAAAGCAGCGGTGTTAGAAAAACCTGTCAATCAATTCTTTGATATCGGCGGCCCCGAAGTTCTGTCATACGCCGACATGATGCAGAAGTTTGCGAAGTTATCTGGATTACGCAAACGTTGGATCATTCAAGTACCGGTTCTCACACCAAATCTTTCGAGTTTATGGATTGGTCTAGTCACACCAGTACCAACTTCACTTGCACGTCCACTGGTTGGTTCACTAATCAGCGAAGTTGTTGCGGATAAAAACAAGAGCGTGGATGCACTCATTCCACCACCACCTGAAGGTTTGTTAAACGTTGAAGACTCAATCAAATTAGCGCTGACTCGAACAAATGATCACAACGTTGAAACACGTTGGTCAGATGCATCAACACCAACAGCGCCATGGCAAAAAGCCCAAGGCGATCCTGAATGGGCGGGCGAAATGATTTTAAATGATCATCGCGAAGCACTAACAAGTGCACCAATTGACACTGTATGGAAATACATCGAGAGTATTGGTGGCGACAACGGTTGGTATGGATCTGATTTTCTGTGGTGGGGGCGCGGAGTTATTGATCGCTTCTTTGGTGGAGTTGGATTACGCCGCGGCCGTCGCGACCCAAATAACTTACGAGTTGGAGATAGTTTAGATTTTTGGCGAGTAGAAGAAATTGAACATGGCGTGCGAATGAAGTTATACGCAGAAATGGTTCTGCCAGGAAAGGCGTGGCTTGAATTTAGAGTTGATACCCACGAAGGAAAAACTCGGATAATTCAAGAAGCAACATTTGTTCCACGTGGTTTAGGCGGTCAGTTGTATTGGTATGTAATTGCGCCACTTCACACTTTAGTATTTCCAACAATGATTAGAAATATCGTAAAGCGAGCAGAAGCAGATGCATGAGTTCACTCCAGAAGTGGAAAACTTGGCAGATGAAATCCTTGCCTACAGTCTTGAGCGTTTAAAGAGTGATCCACCCCTAGATGGTCCGCGCACTGAGGCAGATTTATTTCGCGAAGTTGGAAACACAATTACCGCGCGCGGATTGGGCGGAAGCGAAGCGCTAAAAGTTTTCACAGATGTGTTGGCAAAAGCGTGCATCTCTACAGATCATCCGCGTTACTTAGCTTTCATCCCATCTGCACCTAGTGAGCTTGCAAACTTATTTGATTTAGTTGTTGGAGCAAGTGCTTTATACGGTGGCTCATGGCAAGAAGGTGCTGGCGCTGTTTTTGCTGAAAACCAAGCGCTGCAATGGCTTATTGATTTAGCAGGATTGCCTGCAAGCGCGGGTGGTGTTTTTGTACAAGGCGGAACAATTGGAAATCTATCTGCACTCGTTGTTGCGCGAGCAGAAGCGCGTAAGAAGTTTCCAGATGCAACGCGTTGGGTGATTGCCTGTAGTGAAGAAGCGCACTCATCAATTGCTTCGGCTGCAAATGTAATGGACGTAGATGTTCTTAAAGTTGCCACACGCTCGGATCGTAAATTGCACGGTGAAGATGTTGCCCGCGAAATAGATGCGCTGCACTCCACTGGTACTTCACGAGTTTTTGCAGTTGTTGCAACTGCTGGCACAACAAATCTTGGAATAGTTGATGACTTAAATGGAATTGCAGATGCTGCGCACCTTCGTGGTATTTGGTTCCACGTTGATGGTGCCTATGGATTAGCAGCGCTATGTGCACCCAAAGTTCGTGCGAAGTTCAATGGAGTAGAAAAAGCTGATTCATTTATTGTTGATCCACACAAGTGGTTATTTGCTCCCTTTGATGCGTGCGCTCTTATTTATCGCAATCCCGAATTAGCGCGCGAAACTCATACTCAACATGCAACGTACTTAGAGACACTGCATGACGGTTCATGGAATCCATCTGATTATGCAATTCACCTGACACGTCGTGTTCGCGGATTACCATTTTGGTTCTCACTTGCAGCGCACGGCACTGAGGCCTATGCAGACGCAATGCAAGCGACAATGGATGTTGCAGCGAAAGCTGCAGAATTGATTAACAAACATCCGAATCTCGAACTCTTGTACGAACCAGAACTTTCTATTGTGGCTTTTACTCGTCCGGGTTGGAGCGCTGCTCAGTATCAACAGTGGAGCGATAAATTATTAGCGGATCAAATTGGTTTTATTCCTCCATCTGCAGATAAAGGTGAGCCAATACTTCGATTTGCAATCGTTAATCCGTGGACGAAAGTAAGTGACATTGAAGCGATTTTGGCGACTCTGTAAATCCCACACTTTTTAATATTCGCCCCTTAAGATTTAGCCCATGTCCATGATGGAAAACGTTGGTAATTCGCCTGCTGGTTTGAGCGAATTAGAGACGCGCATCCTTGAATTTGAAGGTACATGGTGGAAATTCGCAGGTGCTAAAGAGTCTGCAATTAAAGAACTCTTTGACCTCAACGCTCCTCGTTATTACCAATTACTCAATGACTTAATCGACCGCGAAGATGCATTGATTGCGGCCCCTATGTTGGTAAAACGCCTTCGCCGCCTGCGCGAAGCACGCATGTCCGCACGTTCTGCTCGCTAAACCCCACCTCGTTTTGCAGTCCGGGAATTACTCCCGTAGATTTGGCGTTAGCACTCTCGAGGCTAGAGTGATAATCACAGCCTCACCCGATATCGGTAAACATTATTTGAGGAGTACAAAAGCATGGCAAAGCAGATTGCTTTTAACGAAGAAGCTCGTCGTGGGCTAGAGCGCGG
>JBEAYI010000112.1:0-2864 GCA_041159375.1 Actinomycetota bacterium | reverse complement strand
AAGGCGAGAGGCGGAAGCAATCTGCGCAGACGAGATTTATAAAACGCACGTAGATCTAATCCACCACTTCGTTGAATTGAATCTAAGAGCAAGCGCGTGATTACGTATCCAGAAATCACAAAGAAAAGATCGACGCCGAGAAATCCACCGGGAATCCAGGAAACACCTAGGTGATAAAGCATCACCGCAATAACGGCGACAGCGCGCAATCCATCAATTGCGGGAATGTATCTAATTCCGCGTTGAGCAGCCATCAGAATTACTTACGCTTTGCAGAACTCTTCTTTGCAACCTTTTTGGTCGACTTAGACTTTGGTGCATCAAGTGCTGCCTTGGTGCGTTGGCTTTGCACGCGAATTGGGCCACGATTGATTACGGTGTCATCAGGATTGAGATTATCCAAGACGCTCTTCTGAAGATCTGCTAAACGATTAAATGCAACTTCTAGACGTGAACGAGATTGGTGAATGGCATTTTCTGCTGCATCAAGAGATTGAGTTTGAATGCGATATAGGCGTTCTGCTTCAGAAATTACACTTGATAGCCACTGACGATAATTTGAAACTTCTGCAGTTGCACCAGAAATAATGCGTTCGCCTTCGCGACGTGCAGCTTGCGCAAGTGCTGAAACTTCGCGCCTTTTATCTTCCATGGCACGCTCTGCTGCATCTTCAGCATTTGCAATCATCTCTTCCGCTTCAGATTCAGCAGCTTGAATGTATTTACGTCCGCGAGATTCCGCACCAGAAAGAATTGTCGAAGCTTTATTCTGAGCGGCTTCGAGTGCATCTTTTGCAGCGCGTGATGTTTCATTTACGAGTCGATCAGATGCTGCTTGTGCACGAGCTTCGCGCAACTGCGCGGACTTAATCATTGACATCGCAGTTTCAGTTGCGAGAATTTCAAACTCTTCTTTGCTTAGAGATGTAATGTCACGACGTGAGCGAAGGTCAGCGAGTTGTTGTTCTAGTTCGCGAATGCGATCAACAGAACCAGGAGTTGCTGTTTCTTCTCCACTAAAACCAACCCAATTAAGGAAGCTCTTCTTCTCGCTCATTATTTTCCTTGCTGCCGACGGATACTTTCTAGAGATGCTCTAGGGGCTTTAGATTAGAGCAGTTAGGGCTTTGGGCAAAAGTCCCCGTGTGAGTAAACGGGGGTTAGAGGCAGCAGTGAGGCTGCCCTTAATTGCGGTAAATAGCGACCGAAACCGCGATGTACTGCGAAATCCACGCCGCCAAAACAAAGATATGAAATAGCTCGTGAAAGCCGAAGTATTTTGCATATCGACCAGGTTTTTTAAGAGCGTAAAGAATTGCACCAACTGAATAGAAAAGACCACCGATCAAAATTGGGAGCAATACCCAGAGTCCACCCTCTTTATATAGCTGCGGCGTATAAATCACTGCCACCCAACCGAGTAACAAATAATTAGCAACATATAACCATCGTGGCGCACCGACCCAAAACACTCGCAGTGCAACACCAGCGAGTGCGCCAATCCAAACGACTGCGAGCAGTGTTACGCGATCACGGCCTTCAAGTAATGCAACTGCAAAAGGCGTATAAGAACCTGCAATAAGTAAATTAATGTTGGCATGATCCCAGCGACGCCAAATGATTTTCTTTTCGGGTGACCAAGGAACGCGGTGATAAATTGCAGAAACACTAAAGAGCATAATTGCAGTTATTGAATACAGGGCAACAGCAAACTTTAGTGAAGAGTTACTTAGAATGAATAAAACAAGCGATGCGATGAAAACTACAGGTGTTGCACCGAGATGAAACCAACCACGTAGCTTTGGTGGTGCTGGAACCGGAGTCGTCATAACCAAAGCCTAGTTGTATTACTTCAGTGTGCGAAGCGATTTCACGCTTAATGATGCAATTGCTGCAATGAATGTAAGGATTCCAGTAGCCCATAACGTAGGGGTGATTCCAAAATACGCTGCTGCTGGTCCTGCGAATGCGACACCAATAGGTGCGATACCAAAAGAACCTAAAGCATCATAAGCAGCAACACGTGAATATGATTCTTCTGGAATATGTGATTGCATCGCAGTGTTCCACTGGACCATAAAGATATCTATTGCAACCCCGGAAATTGCTCCGCAGATCATCGTAATAATGAGCGGTTGCGACGAAGCAATTGCAAAATTCCACACCGATGAAATTGCAATGAAAATCATTGATGTTGCCAATGGACGTTTAAATTTAACTTTAAGTGCAAGGGCACTTCCGCAAATCATTCCAGTTGTGACCGCAGCAAGATTGAGTGACCAATTTCTTGGGCCGTTATCGCCCTGGTCATATGCCAGAGGACCGAGTACTTGCCAGATAGATTCAAAGCACATGTTGATGACTGCGAAAGAACAAACAATTGCAATTACCCACGGACGGGCAATAAATTCATGCCACCCAATTCGCAAATCGTGAATGACTGAGTTCTCTTCGCGTTTTGGCATCGGTGGAAGATCTAAATTCCAGAGCAATATTCCTGCAATTAGAAAAGTAATTGCATCAATTAATAAAGCCCATCCAGATCCGTAGAGAGTTACAAGCGTGCCGCCGATGAGTGCACCAACTACAAAGCCAATATTGCTAGATAGCGCCACAATGGCATTTCCATCTTTTAGTTTTTCTTTAGGCAAGATTTCAGGAAGTACACCGACCATTGCAGGCCACCACAGAGCATTGAGAACGCCAAATATTGCGCCCATAAGTGCAAGTAGCCAGACAGATGGGAAGTGACCCAAGAAAGAGATAGCGCTTATTGCAACAAAGATGCTTCCGATAATGTCGGCGCCACCAACAACACGATTTCGTTTGTACCTATCGCCAACTACTCCGCCAACAAGCATCAG
>JBEAYI010000111.1:0-2901 GCA_041159375.1 Actinomycetota bacterium | reverse complement strand
TATCGATGTTTTCCTTTGAAAGAATTTGATACAAGAATTCGTTACCGGCGCGACGTGCAGGATCTCCTGTACAGGTTTCGCGCTTTCCAAGAACTGCAAACTCAACACCTGCGATGTGCAATAACTCTGCAACAGCCTTCGTTGTCTTCTTTGCGCGCTCTTCGTAAGCACCTGCACAACCAACCCAGAACAAATATTCGACATCTTCAGGCAACGTGCCTTCTACAACGCGGATTGGGAAATCCATTTCTGCAATCCAACCTTCGCGATCACTCTTATTTGATCCCCAAGGGTTTCCGGCTGTTTCAAGATTGCGGAATGTTCCATTGAGTTGTGAAGGAAATTCAGATTCAACAAGCACCTGGAAACGACGCATATTTACGATGTGATCGATGTGTTCGATATCGACTGGGCATTCGTTTACGCACGCACCGCACGTTGTACAAGACCACAAAACATCTAGTGAAATAGGTGCGCCTTCGCCCACCATGTTCTCTGTTTCAACAGTCTTTGCAAAGGCGTGATCGCGCATCGCCATAATCAAAAGCTTTGGTGACAATGGTTTGTCAGTGTGCCATGCAGGACATTGTGATTGGCAGCGACCGCATTCGGTACAGCTGGTCATATCCAACAAGCCCTTCCACGTAATGTCACCACGTGTACCAAGACCGAATACGTCATCATCTGCTGGATCTTCGAAATCAACTGGCTTGCCATGTGAAAGTAATTCAGGCAAGTTACCGAGTGAGTGCCCACCATCTGCGTTGCGCTTGTAATAAATATTAAAGAATGCCAAGAATCGGTGCCATGCAACACCCATTGTGAGATTTGATGCGATAACAATGAACCATGTCATTGAAACTACAATTTTGATTGTTGCAACAATCTGAACCCACATGTGCAGTTGATCAAGTGTCATCGACTTGAACATCTCAGCAATTGGCCAGGTCAAACCAAAGTGCCAATTCCAGGATGTGTACTCAGAGAGCGCGCCCTCTAATCCGCGCAGTGCAGTAACGCAGAAAACAATAACTAGAATTGTTGCTTCAACGTAATACGCCTTCCAACTTCCAGAACCGTAGAAACGTGAAGAACGTCCGCTCTTTTTAATTCGCGTTACTTGGCGAATACCAATAAGTGTGACGATTCCAATTCCTGTCGCCCAACCAATGAACTCTGTAAACAACTCATATGGTGCAAAGTGGCCAATGAATGGAAGTGCGAAATCCGGATTAAGAATTTGACCGTATGCAGTAATGAGTGTTCCAAAGAGTGCGCCGAAACCGATCATGACAAACCAGTGCGCAATTCCTGTTCCGGTAAAATTGAGCATCTTTGTATGACCAAGTACTTCAGTAAGCATGTTCTTAAGACGTGCACCGCGATCTCCTGAACGAGTTGGATCTGGTTGGCCCTTCTTATAGACCGACAACAATTGGCGAACCCGAATTGTTAGAAGGACGAGGGCGGCAACGGTGATCCCGTAGGCCAGAGCTGCGAGCACGTATGCAATATCCATGGGGCAAATCTTAGGTCGGCCTTGGGGAATAAGTAGGGCAGCTTCCCTGTTATCCAGGGTGAGAAACCTGAGTCGCCTCGACTCAACCTTTTAGGTATAGTTCGACTCAGGTTTAAGGCTAGATCTATTAGAAGGAGCAGTAAATAAATGGCTAGAGCAGTTGGTATTGACCTCGGAACGACAAATAGTTGCGTCTCCGTACTTGAAGGTGGAGAACCCACCGTCATCGCTAATGCTGAAGGCGCCCGCACAACCCCATCGATCGTCGCATTCGCAAAGAACGGCGAAGTCCTCGTCGGTGAGGTCGCCAAGCGCCAGTCAGTAACAAATGTGGACCGAACAATTCGTTCAGTAAAGCGCCACATGGGTACTTCATGGAACATCGATATCGATGGCAAGAAGTACACACCACAAGAAATTTCTGCACGCGTGCTTCAGAAGTTAAAGCGTGACGCCGAGGCATACCTTGGCGAAACAGTTACAGATGCTGTTATTACAGTGCCTGCATACTTCAATGACGCACAACGTCAAGCAACAAAAGAAGCTGGCGAAATTGCTGGTCTTAATGTTCTTCGTATCATTAACGAACCAACAGCAGCAGCGCTCGCATACGGTTTAGACAAGGCCGATAAAGAACAGACAATCCTTGTATTCGACCTTGGTGGTGGAACATTTGACGTTTCACTTCTAGAAATCGGCGACGGAGTTGTTGAAGTTAAAGCAACCAATGGTGATAACAACCTTGGTGGAGATGACTGGGATCAAGCACTCGTTGATCACTTAGTTACAACATTCGGTTCTAAGAACGGAATTGATTTAACTAAGGACAAGATGGCGATGCAACGTGTTCGTGAAGCTGCTGAAAAAGCAAAGATCGAATTGTCATCATCACAGAGCGCATCAATTAACTTGCCATACATCACAGTAGATGCTGAAAAGAATCCACTGTTTATGGATGAAACAATTACACGCGCTGAATTCCAGAAACTTACTGCAGCACTACTCGAGCGTTGCAAGAAGCCATTCCAAGCAGTTCTAAAAGATGCTGGAATTCCAATTAACAAAATTCAAAGCGTCGTACTTGTTGGTGGTTCAACTCGTATGCCAGCAGTTGTGGATCTTGTCCGCGAACTAACTGGTGGAAAAGAACCAAACAAGGGCGTTAACCCTGATGAAGTAGTTGCAGTTGGTGCATCCCTTCAAGCTGGTGTGCTTAAGGGAGAAGTTAAAGATGTTCTTCTCCTTGACGTAACACCACTCTCACTTGGTATTGAAACCAAGGGTGGCGTGATGACACGTTTGATCGAACGCAACACAACTATTCCTACAAAGCGCAGCGAAATCTTTACAACTGCTGATGACAATCAGCCAGCGGTACAGAT
>JBEAYI010000110.1:0-2924 GCA_041159375.1 Actinomycetota bacterium | reverse complement strand
TTGGAAGAAGGTATGAGCACTTGCAAATGGTGCACCGCGCTCCATGCCTTGAGCTTGCCAATCAAGGGGAGTGGTCATTACTTCGGTTTCAATTCCGTCAGAGAAACCCGTGTATCCACGATCTTCTAAAGTTTTAATCATGTGATCTCGATATGGGCCTGCTTGTTTCTTCCAATCAATATCAGCATCTAAATTCGGAGTTGGGAACAAGACGTAATAAGACTCTTTGCCTACAGGTGCCAGAGATGGGTCATCTTTCGTCGGAATTGTTACGAGCACACTTGGATCGCTCATAAGTGTTTTCTTCTTAATTAACTCATCAAATACGCCATCCCATGAGTCACCGAAGTGAATATTGTGATGAGCAACGTGATCGTATTTTTTGGAAGAACCAACGAGCAGAGTCACACATGATGGGGAATAACGAAGGCGCTTGACCGATAGCGGAGTTTTTCCAAGAAGATCGCGCCACGCCACAGGTAAGTCAGGGTTTAGAACCAAAGCATCGCACTCAATTCGTTTCCCAGTACTAGTTATAACTGCCTTGGCGCGGCCGTTAGAAGTTTCGATTTTTTCAGCTGTTGTGTTGTACATAAATTCGACACCATGTTTTTGCGCCGCTGCAGCAAGTGCACGTGGAACTGCGTGCATTCCACCTTTAGGAAAGAAGACGCCATTGACGGAGTCCATGTAAGCAATAACTGCGTAAATAGCTAGCGCTTGCTGTGGGCTAACACCTGCATACATAGCCTGGAATGAATAAACCTTTTGTAGGCGAGGATCTTTCATGAATTGATTAACTTTTGGAGATAGACGTCTAAATCCACCCAAAGCAATCAGTCGAGCTAAATTTGGTGTCAGAAGATTTAGTGGTGAATCAATGTTTCTGTCGATGAAATCATTCATTTCATACTTATACAACTTCGTCACGAAATCAACGTAGCGACGATAGCCAGCTGCTTCGGCAGAACTCACAGTCTTCGCGATTTCTGCTTCCATCTGTTCTGTGTTGGCGTGAATATCGATTTGCGAACCATCTGCATAAAAAGCACGGTACAAAGGCGCAACTGGTGTTAGTTCTAACCAATCTTTGAGTTCTTCACCGACGCTATTGAAAGCATCATTGATAAGAGAAGGCATTGTTAAAACACTCGGGCCTGTATCAAATGCGTAACCATCTTTATTGAGCAATCCGTTTCGTCCGCCAGGAACGCTTTCGCGTTCAATAACAGTTACTTTGCGACCGGCGCCCGCTAGGCGAAGGGCAGCACTTAGTCCTGCTAAACCTGCACCGACAACAACGACGTGATCCGTAGGTCCTTTGACGCGCTTTGGCATTAGAGATTCCTCTTCGTAGCGATGATTGCAAGGTCACTTAGAACCGTGCGAGCTGTGTCCGCGATTGATGGAGTATCAAGTGCGTGAATTGCAGTATTTGTTAATTCCGTTATGAGATTTTCAACATGAACAGGTGCACCTGAATCGGTAATTATTGAGCGTAACTTCTCAACACCATTTGAGTCTAAATCCTGTTTGCCAAATAGTGATTCAAACTCTTTGATATCAGTTGAACTCATTGACTCCTGAGCCATAGCCACCAGTACTGTCCGCTTTCCTTCACGCAAATCATCACCCGCTGGTTTGCCAGTTAAATCAGGATCGCCAAATACGCCCAGCAAATCATCGCGCAATTGAAATGCTTCACCGAGTGGCAATCCATAAGAGGATAAATGAGAGGTTACTTCTGCTAATACTTTTTTATCTGTTGTAGCTAGTGCTGCTCCAAAGTGAAGTGGGCGCTCAATTGTGTACTTGCCAGATTTATAGCGAGCAATCGTGAGTGCGCGTTCTACTGTGTGAGTGCTTCTGGTTTGTTCGTAAATATCTAAAAATTGTCCGGCCATTAACTCAACGCGCATCTCATCGTGTACCGCTAAAACTTGTGGCAATACATCAGTCTTTATTCCACTTTGGTGCAGGGCAAGATCTGAATAAACAAGTGCCAAGTCGCCCAAGAGGATCGCAGCGGCTTGTCCAAAACCAACTGATGATCCAACAGCGCTTTCTTGTGTGTGTAATTTTTCAAAGTGTTTATGAATTGCAGGCTTGCCGCGACGCGTATCTGATCCATCCATTAAATCATCGTGGATGAGTGCGCACGCTTGTAGTAACTCAAGGCTTGAACATGCACGAATGACTTCAGGGGAGTGAGAACCACCTGCGCTAAGAAATCCAAAATAAGCAAATAAGGGTCGAAATCTTTTTCCACCCTCTAAAAGAAAAGATGAGAGTGCATCTGATGCCGGTGTGAGTTCGCTGCCAATGGATTCTAAATACTTCTTCTGGGCGCTCAGAAAAGTTGCGAGTTCGCCCTCAATTAACTGGCGAATCGCAGCTGGATCAGCGTTCTTCTCATTAGCCACGCGGTAACGGTACCCTGCGCAATAGTTCTAGTCATTTTAGAAAGGCTTAAGCCATTGATTACGCGCGAGCAGTTTAAAGATAGATGGAGCGAACTCCACAACGCTGCGCCGACGACAGGAATTGTTGGCCGATGGCTTGCTATCTCATACAGATTTGGCTTGCTATGCACGCTCTTGCGTATAACTCCGAATGTATTAACTATGTTGGGATTAATCAGCGCAATCGGCGTCGCATTTACGGCGCAGTCACCATGGGCTATTGCACTCATTGTTGTTTCACTATTTTTCGATGGCATTGATGGAAGCGTTGCAATCTTTCAAAATCGTGCGTCAAACTGGGGAGCGCTGCTTGATTCAGTTGTAGATCGCATTAGTGAAGCGCTCTGGCTTTACGCCCTCTATGTAATTGGAATACCCGCCTATTTGTGCATCGCACTCTGGCTCGTAGCTTCGATTCAAGAATATATGCGCGCACGCGTTTCATCACTCGGTGTTAAAGAC
>JBEAYI010000109.1:0-2926 GCA_041159375.1 Actinomycetota bacterium | reverse complement strand
GACATTGACCGTATAAATGATTGGTTGCACAGAACTTCTGTAAGTTCTTTAGGAGCAGGGGCCTTATCCGGTTCTTCCTTGGAGTTAGACCCTGTTTTTACTGCAAAGAATTTAGGATTTGAAAGAAGTTTTGAAAATAGTATCGACGCCGTAAGTGATCGAGATTATGTTGCGGAAGCTCTCTTCATCACATCTCTGATTGGAGTTCATCTCTCTCGTATTGGCGAAGAATGGACACTCTTTGGGTCAACTGAATTTTCTTGGGCACAGATTGCAGATGAATATTCCACCGGATCGTCGATCATGCCGCAAAAAAAGAATCCGGATATGGCTGAACTAGCACGTGGTAAATCAGGTCGTCTTATCGGAAATTTGATGTCGGTTTTAACAATGCTAAAAGGACTCCCTTTCGCTTACAACCGCGATCTTCAGGAAGATAAAGAACCATTTTTCGATAGTTTAGATACATTGGCTTTAATTATTCCGGCCGTATCAGGAATGATTGCTACTACTAATTTCGATCGCGCAAAAATGAAATTATCTGCCCCAACTGGATTTTCCCTAGCTACAGAGATTGCTGATTATTTAGTACGCAAAAATGTTCCATTTGCACAAGCGCATGAAGCCGCGGGTGCATGTGTTGCTCTATGCGAGAAAACATCGTGCGAACTGCATGAATTAAGTGATCATCAATTCGCGGAAATTCACCCATCCCTTGATCCTTCAGTGCGCGAAGTTCTAACAATTCAGGGAGCACTTGCCTCTCGTACTACCTCCGGCGGCACGGCGCCTTCGCAGGTTTTGGTACAGATCAGCAATGCCAAGAAAAAAACCCTCGAACAACGCAAGGAAATTGCCAGCAAAACGAAGGCTTTTTCCGAGATGATGGGTGCATGAATCTTCTAGAAGATCTTCGTTGGCGTGGCTTGCTCTCACAATCTACCGATGAGGCAGCGCTGCAGGAGGCACTAAAAAAACCGGTAACTCTTTATATTGGTTTTGATCCAACAGCTCCATCGTTACATGTAGGAAACTTGGTCGTTCTGTTAGTTCTGCGTCGCTTCCAATTAGCTGGCCATAATCCAATCGCTTTAGTTGGGGGTGCCACAGGATTAGTTGGCGATCCCTCTGGTCGCAACGAAGAACGAACATTGAACAGTGGAGATACAGTCGCAGAATGGGTAGCCAAAATTCGCACTCAAGTTTCATCCTTTTTAGATTTCGAAAAAGGGGCCAACAAAGCGCAAGTTGTAAATAATCTTGATTGGACTTCGCCGCTTTCTGCTATCGAATTTTTGCGCGATATTGGTAAGCATTTTTCTGTCAATCAAATGCTCGCTAAAGATTCAGTATCTTCTCGCCTTGAATCTGGCGGCATTTCATACACCGAATTTTCATACCAAGTATTGCAATCGCTAGATTTTCTCGAGCTATATCGTCGCTACCAATGCACTTTGCAACTTGGCGGTTCTGATCAATGGGGAAATATTGTTGCCGGTCTAGACTTGATCCGCAGAGTAGAAGGAGGAAGTGGACATGCATTAACTATTCCACTTCTAACAAAAACTGATGGTTCAAAATTTGGCAAAACAGCAAGCGGCAGTATTTGGTTAGACGCTGCTATGACTTCACCATATGCATTCTTTCAATATTGGTTGAACACCGATGACAAAGATGTTGTTAAATTCCTTAAGGTTTTTTCATTTAAATCTCATGATGAAATAACGGAGTTAGAAAAAGCACATGAAGCTAATCCTGGTTTAAGAGAAGCCCATCGCGCACTCGCCAGAGAACTAACATCGTTGGTTCACTCACCTGAAATTTCAGAACGCGTTGAAGAAGCGGCAAAAGCTTTGTTTGGACAAGGAGATCTTGCGGCATTGGATGCGGCTACCCTCTCAGGAGCGTTATCGGAATTACCTCGAGTTACTGTTAAATCCGGCGAAGAGATTCCTTCCTGGGTTGATCTATTGGCAGCCACCGGAGTTGTTGACTCCAAATCGGCGGCTCGCCGAATCGTTAAAGAGGGCGGCGCGTATTTGAATAATGCGAAGGTGGAATCAGAAGATTTCCGCCTTCAAAAAACCGACTTTTTATGCGGAAAATACGCCCTTTTACGTAAAGGTAAACGAGATTTAGCAGCTGTGGAGTTGATCTAGTTTCTGCGTAGATGCTCTAAAACCCATGCGGGGATAGGTTTTAACCCCAATTTGACCCCCAAGCCAGGTGGCCCTATAGTTTCCCTCCTGCTGTGAAACGGACGATTTAGGCCGAACAGCTGATCCCCACACCTAGATGGCAATAGCCGGTTTGACCGGTTCTCTGCCCATGCACTAGGTTTGGCGGTCTGCCCTGAAAATAGGAAGAAATTCCTGGAAGCAGTGCGCATCCGTACCTTGAGAACTCAACAGCGTGCCATAAGTCAATGCCAGAAGATGGCTTACTTAGTTATGCAAATTTCTAATGCCATCTTCTAAATAAATACTTCAATGAAGTATGCGCCAATCACTATTTATAGCGATTGGCAATACTCGTTGATTTCCTTTGGTAAAGACATAAATAAACGACAGTTTGTTTGGTCTGTACGCCAAGATAAAACTTTCTATGGAGAGTTTGATCCTGGCTCAGGACGAACGCTGGCGGCGTGCTTAACACATGCAAGTCGAGCGATGAAACTACTTCGGTAGTGAATTAGCGGCGAACGGGTGAGGAACACGTGAGGAATCTGCCTTCTACACTGGGATAACTCCGGGAAACCGGGGCTAATACCGGATATGAAACTTGGTGGCATCACCGAGTTTGGAAAGTTTTTCGGTAGAAGATGACCTCGCGGCCTATCAGCTTGTTGGTGAGGTAATGGCTCACCAAGGCGACGACGGGTAGCCGGCCTGAGAGGGCGACCGGCCACACTGGGACTGAGACACGG
>JBEAYI010000108.1:0-3774 GCA_041159375.1 Actinomycetota bacterium | reverse complement strand
TCTGTATCCGATTCCAGTCTTAGTCTTTGCAGCCTTTCAATTAATGTTTGCAATAATCACTCCAGCAATAATTTCAGGCGCGATAGCTGATCGCGCCAAGTTCACCTCATGGGCCGTTTTTGTTGCCATTTGGTCAACCCTTGTTTATTTCCCAGTTGCACATTGGGTTTTCGCTTTTGGAAATAAAGTTGGCGACACCGTAACCGGCGCAGGTTTCCTTGCACGGCAAGGTCTTGAAGATTTTGCTGGTGGAACTGCGGTACACATCAATGCTGGTGCTGCTGCTTTGGCCCTTGCGATTGTTCTCGGCAAGCGAGTTGGTTGGCGAAAAGAATCAATGCGACCTCACTCACTCCCTTTGGTAATGCTCGGATCCGGATTGCTCTGGTTTGGATGGTTTGGATTTAATGCAGGTTCCGCTCTTGCTGCAAATGGAATCGCAGCACTTGCTCTGATGAATACACAAGTTGCAGCTGCTGCAGCACTAGCCGGGTGGTTACTTGTAGAAAAAATTCGTCAGGGACATCCAACATCTCTTGGCGCAGCATCTGGTGCGGTTGCAGGTTTAGTAGCAATTACTCCTGCATGTGCTTTCGTCGCACCGTGGGCAGCAGTCGTCATTGGTTTACTAGCCGGAGTTCTGTGCTCGCTCGCAACTGGCTTGAAGTATCGATTTAATCTTGATGATTCATTAGATGTGGTTGGAGTTCACTTAATTGCAGGCATTTGGGGCTCCGTAGCAATTGGCTTCTTTGGTGCAAGTTCTGTCAACAGTGTTGGCGTAGATGGATTGCTCTACGGTGGCGGTACTGCCTTGCTTGGAAAACAAGCATTCGGTGTTGCATTCGTAGCCGCATATTCATTCATTGCAACGCTGATAATCGGTTATGCAATTGAAAAAACTATTGGCTTTAGAGTTAAGCGTGATGTTGAAGTTGCAGGAATCGATCTCAATGAACATGCTGAAACTGCCTATGAAATGACAAGCTCATCACGCGGAGGTGTAATTCTATGAAACTCATAACAGCAATTCTTAAACCACATAAGTTAGAAGATGTTAAAAATGCTCTCCAAGAACATGGCGTCAAAGGAATGACAGTTTCTGAAGCGAGCGGGTTCGGTCGTCAAAAAGGTCACACAGAGGTGTATCGCGGTGCCGAGTACACAGTGGATTTAGTTCCAAAAATCCGGCTCGAAGTTTTGGCTGAATCCAAAGATGCGCAAGCAATTATTGATGTCATCGTTGCTAGTGCCTCAACCGGAAGCATTGGTGATGGAAAAGTGTGGGCCATTCCAATTGAGCAAGTTGTTCGTGTACGCACTGGCGAGCAGGGGTCCGAAGCTATCTAAACTTTTTGCATACCTAAAGTAGGCTCTGCACATGTTTGATGCGCTCTCGGCTCGTTTTGCCAAAACCTTTGGCAATTTGCGATCAAAGGGAAAGATCTCATCTTCGGATATCGATTCAGTACTAGATGAAATAGCTAGTGCACTTCTTGAGGCAGATGTTGCCAAAGAGGTAGTAGATCTCTTTACCGAACGCATCGGTGCACAAGCTGCTGCACTTCTCCCAACTCTGCAAGCAGGTAGCAATCAGGCACAGGCAATTTTTGATGTTGTTAACTTAGAGCTCATCAAAATTCTTGGCTCTGAAGGTAGAAGAATTAGATTTGCAAAGAATCCTCCAACAGTAATTATGTTGGCTGGGTTACAAGGCGCTGGTAAAACAACTCTCGCGGCAAAGCTAGCAAAGTTTTACAAAGACCAAGGCAATACTCCACTGTTAGTTGCAGCAGATTTACAAAGACCAAATGCGGTTACCCAGTTACAGGTTTTAGGTGAGCAAATTGGTGTTCCAGTATTTGCACCAGAACCAGGTAATGGTTCGGGAAATGCTGTGCAAGTGGCACGTGATGGTGTTGCATTCGCTAAAACGAAACTTTATAACATGGTTATCGTCGATACTGCTGGACGTTTGGGTGCTGATGATGAACTCATGGATGAAGCAATTGCGATTCGAGATGAAGTGCAGCCGCAGGAGATTCTCTTCGTAATCGATGCGATGATCGGACAGAGCGCAATTGCGACTGCACGAGCATTTGAGCAGGGTGTTGGTTTTGATGGATTAGTTTTAACTAAGTTAGATGGTGATGCACGAGGCGGAGCAGCGCTTTCGATTACAGAAATTATTAAACGTCCAATCATGTTTGTTTCCACCGGTGAAAAAATCAGTGATTTCGATCTTTTCTATCCGGAAAGAATGGCTTCTAGAATCCTCGGACTTGGCGATGTTGCAACGCTAGCTGAGCAAGCAAAGAAGGCACTTAATCCAGAGACGAGTGCAAAATTAGAAGAAAAATTTGCTCGTGGCGATGATTTCACCCTGGAAGATTTCCTTGAACAGCTAGAAGCTATGGCGAACATGGGCTCAATGGGCAAGTTACTTTCAATGTTGCCAGGTGCTGCTTCCATGAAGAAGCAAATTGAAAATTTTGATGAAAGCGAAATAGTTCGAACAAAAGCGATTGTTCAATCAATGACACCCCATGAGCGTCGTGACGTGAAAGTACTAAATGGAACTCGGCGTGCACGAATTGCACGGGGAAGCGGTAGAGCTGTTTCAGAAGTTAACTCACTGGTTGAAAGATTTTCTGCTGCGCAAAAAGCAATGAAACAAATGCGCAATGGTTCTATGCCAGCAGGGATGCCATCTGGCATGCCGGCAATACCAGCCACCAAAAGTGCGGTGGTACACAAGAAGAAGTCCAAGTCGGGCAACCCTGCTAAACGGGCTGCAGAAGAGCGCGGATAGGCTGATGGCAAGATTGGGCACCTGTGACGGGGCCCTCTACCCCCGAAACATCCAAGTCCATCGCTTGGCCAAAATGATTGCGCACCCCGCTGCGATCGAATTGGCACGGCACACATTTACAGGAGCACTACTTACTTGGCTACAAAAATTCGCTTAATGCGCATGGGAAAAATTCGCACACCTTATTTCCGTATTGTTGTTACAGATTCACGCAAGGCTCGCAATGGTTTATCCATTGAAGAGATTGGTCGTTACGCACCAGGTCAAGAACCATCACTGATCGAAGTTAATTCTGATCGTGCTCTGTATTGGCTCGGCACTGGCGCACTTCCAACTGCAGCCGTAGAGGCAATTTTAAAAGTTACTGGTGATTGGCAAAAGCACAAGGGACTTCCTGGAACAGAAGGAACTCTTCGCGTAGCAGCACCAAAGCCAGCTAAGAGCGTTGCTTACGAAGCAGCAGTCAAGCAAGCAATGGATGAACCAAAAGAAGGCGCAACAACTCTTAAGAAAAAAGCTCAAGAGAAGTTAGCTGCCAAAGCTAATCCAGTTGTAGAAGAAACTCCTGCACCAGCTGCGCAAACAGTTGTTGAAGAAGCACCTGCTGTAGAAGCAGAAGCTCCAGCAGTTGTTGAAGAAACTCCAGCAGCAGAAGTTGTTGCTGAAGCAACTCCTGAAGCGGCAGCCGAATAACAATGATGGATGAAGCTCTCGAGCATCTTGTAAAAGGGATCGTCGATAATCCTGAAGATGTCATTGTTAAGGAAAAAACTCATCGTCGCGGAACAACGCTAGAAGTTCGAGTTAATCCTGAAGACATTGGCAAAGTTATTGGTCGCAACGGCCGAACAGCTAAAGCTCTGCGCACAGTCGTAAGTGCAATTGCAGGTCGTACAGTGCGCGTCGATCTCATCGAGACCGACGAGGCACGCTAACAACTCTTTCGCATATGCGTTTACTCG
>JBEAYI010000107.1:0-2979 GCA_041159375.1 Actinomycetota bacterium | reverse complement strand
ATCAAATCGACTTACTTCTAGCAGATCTTCAAGTAATCGCTCGAAGCGCTCGATGTTTCCAACCAATAATTCAGCACTACGTGCGACCTGTGGATCAAAGCTATTTCTTGAGGAGTAGATGATTTCTGAGGCCATACGTAGTGTTGTTAATGGGGTTCTTAACTCATGAGATACGTCGGAAACGAAACGCTGCTGAACGCGTGAAAGATTTTCTAAGCGAGTAATTTGCTGCTGAATAGAATCTGCCATTTCATTAAAAGAGTTACCCAGAGTGGCTATCTCATCTTGGCGATTAACTTGCATACGTTTATTCAAATCACCGGATGTAAATTGTTCAGCAACTCGGGCGGCCTCACGTACGGGACGAACTACTTGTCGAGTGACTAGCCAAGTTATCAAGCCAATTAAGAAAACTAAGGCAATATCTACAATGATGATTGAACGAGACATCAACGTTACTGGCTTGTTTTGATTAGTTAATGGAAAGAGTAGATACATTTCATAAGCACCGGATCTGGGAACTGAAACGATGTCACCAACTGCAATAGCAGGAACTTTTAATGCGCCGGCGTATTGAATGGTTATGTAAGCCCAACTAAGTTCAGATGTGCGGCGAACTTCTTGACGAAATTCTTTGGGCAGTGACGCTGGATCCACTAAATTTGATGTCGTTGTGAAGTCTTTTTCAACTGGATTGACTAAGCGACCACGTAATAGAACTAATTCTCGTCCGCTTGCCCGAGCACCAACTGTCGTTGCAGAGCTTACGATTTCAGAAATCACGGATTCAATTTCTGCAGATGATCCGCTTTTTGCCAGAATCAATCTGTAGCGTGCGCTCACAATCGTCGAGCGTGCTTCATTTATTGCCGCATCAAGATTTACTTGCTTCACACCTGCTGACACGCGAGACTCCAGTAGAGACCCCGATAGCCAAATCACTCCGGATGAGAGAACAATGGTTGAAATCAGCACGCGAAGCGAGAGCGAATTTCTTAACCTGCTGGTAATTGTGCCCATGTTTAATGGTTTTGATTTCCTGCTTTGTATCCAACTCCACGCACTGTGAGAACAATTTCAGGATGCTCGGGGTCTTTTTCAATTTTTGCACGAAGTCGCTGAATGTGAACGTTGACCAAACGAGTATCTGTTGAATGCCTATAGCCCCAGACTTCGCTCAAGAGCGCATCACGTGTGAAGACTCTGCCTGGTTCGCGGGCAAGTGCAACTAAGAGATCAAATTCGAGGCGGGTAAGTTGAATGTTTTTTCCGGCTCTCGTAACTTCATGAGCATTGACATCGATAGTTAAATTCGAAATTGTTAAGAGTCCCGCAACGTCGGTATTTGTACGACGTAGTCGAGTGCGAATACGAGCCACTAGCTCTGATTGGTGGCGAAAAGGTTTAACCATGTAATCATCAGCGCCAGCTTCAAGTCCACGAACTACATCATGTGAATCGCCTTTTGCTGAGAGCATGACAATTGGAACCATGGACTCGGAGCGAATTTGTTTGCAAACTTCTATGCCATCTAAACCTGGAAGCATTACATCTAGAAGGACTAAGTCTGGAGGATTATTTCTAAATGCCTCCAGAGCTTCGTCGCCTCTGCTAACTAAATCAACATCTATTCCGGCACCGGTTAAAACGATGCCAAGCATTTCTGCAAGGTCCTGGTCGTCATCGACGACCAATACCAAGGTCATTAGCTACCGTGCTCCCAAGAGTTCAAGTACATATCTTGTGCAGGTGTTAGAACGTCAATCTTTCCGCCCATGCTTTGAAGTTTCAGCGCTGCAACTTCTTTGTCAATATAAGTTGGAACTGTGTGAACTCCTGGCTTGAGGTTCTTGGCTTCTTTAACCAAGTACTCAGCTGTTAGTGCTTGATCAGAAAATGACATATCCATAACTGATGCTGGGTGACCTTCTGCCGCGCCGAGGTTAACAAGGCGACCTTCAGCAATAAGAAGAAGACGGCGACCATCAGATAATACATATTCATCTGTCTGGTGACGCATCTTTGCATTCTTCTTCTTTGCATTTTGCTCAAGCCATGCAACGTCAATCTCAATATCAAAGTGACCAGAGTTAGCCATGATTGCGCCATCCTTCATGAGAGCAAAGTGCTCATCGCGCAATACATCGCGGTTACCTGTAACAGTGATAAACACATCGCCAATCTTTGCTGCATCTGCCATTGGCATAACGCGGAAACCTTGCATCATCGCATCGAGTGCTTTAGTTGGATCAATTTCAGTAACGATGACATCAGCGCCCATACCCTTTGCGCGTTCTGCGACACCTTTACCGCAATATCCAAAGCCCGCAACAACAAGAACCCGACCAGCAAGCAAGAAGTTTGTCGCACGGAAAACAGCATCCAGAGTTGATTGACCTGTTCCGTAACGGTTATCGAACATGTGCTTTGTGTCAGTGTCGTTAACGGCAATCATTGGGAATTGAAGTGCGCCATCTTTTGCCATTTGTGTAAGGCGAATAACACCGGTTGTAGTTTCTTCGCAACCACCAGCAATGTTTCCGATTAGTTCTTTGCGAGTGGTGTGCAATGTGTTTACAAGGTCACAGCCATCGTCAAATACTTGATGTGGTTCGATGTCAAGAGCAGCATTGATGTGAGAGTAATAACCATCACGATCGACAGCATTGCGTGCAAAAACACTGATTCCAAATTCATGAACGAGTGCGGCCGCAGTGTCATCTTGTGTTGAGAGTGGGTTTGATGCACATAGTGCGATTTCTGCTCCGCCAGCTTTGAGGACGCGCATTAAGTTTGCTGTCTCTGTAGTTACGTGCATACATGCTGCAATACGTACTCCAGTAAATGGTTGAGATTTTTCAAAGCGCGCACGTATTTGTGCAAGTACAGGCATGTTGCGTTCTGCCCATTCAATGCGCTTGCGACCTTCTGCAGCTAGTGATGCATCTGCAATATCGTGCTTTGGAATTGTTGCTGTCA
>JBEAYI010000106.1:0-4165 GCA_041159375.1 Actinomycetota bacterium | reverse complement strand
ACCGTTCTTATTGGCGCTTCTGGTTCTGGAAAGTCCACTTTGCTTCGCTGCATTAATCTCTTAGAAACAATTGATGATGGACAGATTTTCTTGGATGGCAAAGAGATATCTGACCCACTCATTAATGTGGATGACGTTCGCCGTAAATTAGGCATGGTTTTTCAATCTTTTAATCTATTTCCACATAAAACTGTTCTTGAAAACATCACACTTGCACCGATTAAGGTTCAAGGCAAAAGCGTGGAAGAAGCACGAGTAGCTGCAAATGCGCTTCTCTCACGTTTTGATTTAGCAGATAAAGCAGATCAATATCCAGATCGCTTATCTGGTGGCCAACAACAGCGCGTTGCAATTATTCGCTCACTCGCCGTTGCTCCACGTTTGTTGTTACTTGATGAAATTACATCTGCGCTGGATCCTGTTTTAGTAAATGAAGTTCTGAGCATTGTTCGTGATCTAAAGAGCGATGGAATGGGATTTGCTACACAAGTAGCCGATGAAGTCTGCTTCTTAGAGTCAGGAAATATTCTTGAACGCGGAAGCGCTGATGCAGTACTTCATAATCCGAAGAATCCGAAGACTCAAGAGTTCTTAAAGCGCGTGCATCAAGCAGGAAGATTGTAGGATTTAGGTATGTGCTCACAAGTAATCTGTAATTCATGCAAGAAGCCAACGTGGTCTGGCTGCGGCGAACATATTGAAGAAGCACTTTTTGATGTTTCTGAAAAAGATCGCTGTACGTGCTCGCGATGAACGATTGGATCGCAGCAGTACAAAAAGAGTTGGGCTTAAACGTTTCTTTTGATACAGATGCAATCTTGGATGCTGCGCGCGATGCCGCGCATGCAACAGAACGTAAAGCTGCGCCAATTACAACGTACTTAATGGGAGTTGCTGCTGCGCAAGGTGCAAACCCACAAGAGATTGCAGCAAAGATTGAGAAGTTAGCAAAGAGCTGGCCAAGCGATAAATGATTCAAGAAGCTCACTGGGAACAAGCCAGAAGCCAGGCGTATGAATCTTGGAAAAAATTACCTGCTGAAGTTGTAAGCATTGATGCATGTCTTGATCGCACACTCGCAAAAGATGTCATTGCACTCGTAGAACTTCCAACCTATCCAACATTGTTGGAGAAGTTAAAGCGGGCGCACCTATGAAGGGTTTGTTAAAAGAGGGCACGGCTGTAAAGATCGCAACAGGCGCTGTCATTCCTGAAAATACTTTTGGAATCATTCGATGGGAAGTTGCAACAGTTGATGGCGAAAACTTAAGTGGCGAAGTTAAACAAGGCCAAGATATTCGCCCTGCTGGACTCGAAAGTAAAAAAGGCGAAGTACTTGCAGCCGCCGGAACAATTCTTAATCCAGGACTTATTGGTTTATTAGCAGCTGCTGGACATGATTCACTAGAAGTTGTTCGAGCACCGAAGGCCACAATTATTCTGCTCGGCGATGAAATCGTTTTAGATGGCCTGCCACACGATGGTTTAGTGCGAGATGCGCTGGGTCCACAATTACCGGGGTGGTTACAGAGATTAGGCGTTGAAGTAATTGCAACCGAATACATCTCTGATGAGTTGAATTTAGTTGTGGACACCTTTGCTAAGGCTGCTAAAAGTAGCGACATTATTTTCACCACGGGTGGAACAGCAGATGGTCCACGTGATCACGTGCATGCAGCGATTGCGGAGTTAAAAGGTGAATTAATTGTTGATCGCGTAAAGGTTCGCCCTGGTCATCCAATGCTATTGGCACACATCAACAAAGTTCCGCTAGTTGGTTTACCTGGCAATCCACAATCTGCAATCGTTGCACTATTAACTTTGGGGCAGCCAGTAATTGACGCGTTGATGGGGCGCAAAGAAGTAGAACTTAATCAAATCGTTACTGGCGATGACATCGATGTTCCAGAAGGATTCACTCGATTAGTTTTAGGAAATGTCGTTGATGGTTGGTTTGAAATGGGTGAGTACTTAGGTTCTGCGATGTTGCGCGGACTTGCACACTCAACTGGATTTGCTGTGGCTGATAAATCTATGGAAGAGGGCGAGATGGTTGCCTGGTTACCGCTGCCTTAATTTTATTTTTTGAAACGGCGGTAAATAATTACCCCTGCAATGCCAAGAACAATTACGGCTCCCAAAATAGCGAATTGAAAGTCATCACTATCTTTATCTAGGTGTTCTGGATTCTCGGGTCCTTCGTGCTCATCATCTTCAGTAACGATACTTATTGAGTGCTGATAAGCGTTTGCTTGTGCAATTGGAGCAAAACTTAAAGCAAGGGCAAGAGCTAATCCAGCTAGGAATTTAGGCATGCCTTTAATGTATTGCTTATGCGGCTGATTTACGAGATGGACGCGTTTTAGCCTTTTCATTGAAGAACATGAACCATCCATATAGAGCGCTAATTATTAGATAGGGAGCAACGCTTGCAAGCCCCGCAACAAAGTCGATCCCAACTCGGCTAATTGAAATACCGTGAGACGCGATTGCGTAGACAAAAACAGTTGCTGCAAATGCCAGAGGTGGAGTAACAACGCTTACGTATCGAGTGCCTTTTCGTCCAAAGCGAATTCCAGCAAAAACACTTACGCAGAGAACTAATCCTGTGATGATGCCAACGCCACTTCGGATCCAGAGTTCGAGGAGAGTTAAAAGAGCGATAAATAGCGTCTGTAATACAACAACGCCTTCTTTCTTTAAACCAGGTCCTGAGATCGCAATTCTGTTAGCGGCTTCTTGGCTCATACTTCTTCTTCATCCTCTTCGGCGTCAATGTAATCAATTTCTAGCGCTGCAGATTTAATGGCGCGAACTTCGTCATCAACTTCTGGCAACGCACCAATCTTATTGCTTCCGCTAGATACTCCAAGTTGAATCATCTTGCGTGCTGGGCGCATCACAGTTGTTTCAGCTGTTGCGATGACATCGTTGTAGGCGCGTTCTGCGCTCTTAATGCGATCACCCAATGTGGAGAGCTTGCTATGTAATGAACCGATGCGCTTGAGTAATTCGCCAGCTAAGTTTTGAATCTCAGTTGCGTTGCGCGCTAAATCGTTTCGGCTAAATGCGTAACCAACAGTGCGAAGAAGAGCCAACATTGTTGTCGGTGTTGCAATTGTCACGTGCTTTGAAAATGCCTTTTCAAGTAGTTGCGGATCTGCTTTGAGGGACTCGGAAAGAATCGATTCAAATGGTGCGAATAGCACAACAAAGTCAGGGGAGTTAGAGACTCCTTGGTAATCACGCTTTGCCAGTGCATCAACGTGCTTCAGTAAATCTTTTGCGTGCAGGGTCATTGCTTCACTGCGTGCATCGGGATCTTCCATATCCACTGCTTCTAAGAAGCGATGGAAAGGAAACTTTGAATCGATAAAAATCTGAGATCCACCAGGAATTGCAATAGTGATATCTGGACGAGAAATATCTGCAGAGTCAGAACGCGAAGACTCTTGTCGCTCGAAGTGAACGCCTTCGATAAGGCCGGCACTTTCAAGAAGAATTTCTAATTGTGTTTCACCGAATTTTCCACGCGTCTGCGAATTAGATAGCGCGCCTGCAAGTTTGGTTGCTTGTTCCAATAATGATTGGTTTCCAACGCGCATTGATTCGATCTGAGTTTTAATTGCAGATTCGGCGGCAAATCTTTTGTTCTCTGCTTCTTGTGCTTGCGTAGTTAATGTATTCATGCGCGCTTTGACATCGCTGAGAACTTCATCAAGGCGCACGGTGTTATTTTGTTGCGTTTGCGCAGAAGCCAATTGTTCAGTGAGCATCTTTACTTGTGCTTGCGCGCCGAGTGCACTGGCATTGGCTGCGCGAGATTTCAGGGTGGCGATGACGAAACCAAGGGCGATGCCGATAGCTAAGCCAATGAGAAGGGTCACTACGGATGCTTGCATGGGCATATCGTGGCAGTAACCACTGACGAAGGCGCGTAGGCTCTACTCCTCGTGAGCCTCTCAATCGGAATCGTCGGACTGCCAAATGTGGGCAAGTCGACCCTTTTTAATGCGTTGACTAAGAACAATGTTCTCGCCGCCAATTATCCCTTTGCAACTATCGAACCAAACGTGGGCGTCGTCGGTGTTCCTGATGATCGCTTGCCAAAGCTTGCAACGATTTATGGCTCAGAAAAAATTCTTCCAGCCGCTCTTTCATTTGT